>CAYZWD010000001.1:0-38167 GCA_964482115.1 uncultured Acidiphilium sp.
GAACGTTTTCGACCAGCCGCAAACTAACGCAACTTGCAAGGTCGCCCTCTACGCGCACGTAATTGCGCAAAAGCGAATAGGTTTCTTCGCTAGTGAAAACGAGCTGAAAATTGAGTTGCTCGTTTTTTAGCATTACGGCGGAATATTCTTCGTTTTTAAGCTCGCCGTCCGGCATTACTTTTTGCAAGCTAGAAATAATTTTGCCGTTTACTTTGTGCGGCGATTTTTTAACCGTTTCCATTTTTCATCTCCTGTTATAAACGTTTTTAAGACGTTTCGGGGCTAGCCCCGTCTAGTTTTTATAAAGCAAATTTTGCAATAATAACGCGAGCTTGTTTTTCTTATCTCCGCGCAAAATTAATTATAAACTAAAACGGCTAAAAACGCAAGCGAAAAACGAAAAAAAACGCTAGCACAAAACCAAACAAACGCAAGCGAAAAACGAAACGAAACAAAACCGATAAAACTTAAAACGATAAAAACCCGCCAAAGTGCCGTTAATCGACCTATAGGCGGGTTTTTTTATTATTTTAAGTGCACTCAAAAACTAAAAAGCTTTCTTCCGCATATCTTTGGGGAGGCAAGTTTTGCCGTAATTCTAGCCGAGATTATACGAACGAAACGCTCCGTTTTATATAGAGTTTCAGCCGCGCGGGCGATGCTTTTTTTGCCTTAAAATCATAATCGGCACCACTATAAAAACCGCTATCACGGCGACTGCGATTAAAGAAACAACTACGTAAACTACGGCAAAGGGCTTTGACGTGTGTTTTTTAGGGCGAACGGGGTTTTCGCTAGTGGAAAGCAAAAACGTTAATTCCACGCTAGGCAAACCGCTAGCGCTAAACGAGTAGCCGCCTTCGGTTTTTTCAAAACCCGAAAGGCTGCATTCGGACATATAATACGGGGTGTTTACCACGACGTTCAGTTTGCCGAAACTCTTCCACTTGCTAGCGGGCGAAAGTAAATAAGTATAGCCGAAAACGGTGGGTTTGTAGGTCGCATCGATAAAGGGATAAATAGGTGCGGTTACCGTATTCGTTATCGTTTTGCCTGCCGCAACGTTAATTTTATATTCGTACCAGCGCATAAAGTTGGCACGATAATTATTTAAATACGCGGGCGCTTCAACCACGGGGTAACCCTCTTTATATTTGCTTGGCAAAGTCAGTTCGCAAATAAGCGCGTTTACCCAATCGACCTCGCTTACCTCGCAATTTTCAACGCGATTTTGCAACGCAAACTGCTTAAAATTAAAGGTTTGCTCGTACACAAGGCTAACCGCGCCGCCGCTTTTTAGCTCGTTTTTATCAGCCACGTCGCCGTTTTTGTAAAATTTAAACTGCGGCTTAAACTCGCCGTTGCCAAACTTGATTATTTGAAAAGAGGATTCTCTTTTATTAACGAACGTGCTCAAGCGCATCGTTTCGCCTATCATAGACATGCCGCTCGCTTTGTTAAAAAGCAATTTATAATCCGAACCGCCGCGATAAACGTCTACGCCTACGGTCGCCGCGGGATAAGTTTCGAAATCAACCCCGCTGACCGAGTATTTATATACCGTAACGGGCAAATCGAGCTTAAAAAAGTCGTCGTTTATAAACCCGCTTGAAACACGCGAAAGGTCGGCTTCTAAATCGAAACTACCGCCGCTATACGAAATAGTGTGCCTAACCGTTTTTTCTATCGGCTCGCCGTCAACTAATATTTCGTATTTTTCGCGATCGGGCGAATATATAAGGTTGCCGTCTTCATCATAAAAACTATCGTACGACAGTTCGCCGAACGGAAACAAAAGCGTTGCCTCTACGTTCATATCGGAGGGGTTGCTAAACGTATATTCGGCGGTAACTTTGCCGGAGTACGCCAAAAAATCGCTTAATTCGCTATAATAATTTTTAGGAAATTCTTGTAAATCGAAAGTTAAATTTTCGTTTTCAACTATTATAGGGCATTCGCCGCCCGTAACTATCGCGCCCGCGCGCGTTACCCCTCTCCAATAGGTTTGCGCAGAATTTGCGCTTACCGATGGAACAGCCGCCACACCCAACGAGCAAGTTAACGAAATAGCAAGAGCACAAAAAGCTGTAAATAATTTTAACGAATTTTTGTTTTTTTCCATTTTGCCCTCCGCATAAAACTAATTTTAAAACTAATAAAACTATAAAAGCCGAGCGAATTCGTTTTAAATTGTTTTTCGTTCGCAAATATTATTGCTTCCGTTTGATTTTTGTCTGCTCTTTTTTGCTTTTTTTTCGACTTTTATTTGTTTCTTATTCGCCTTTCATTCGCCTTTTTCGAGGATATTATATCATGTAAAAACGCAAGTTGTCAATTTTTTTGGCACTTTTTCACATTTTATTCACAAATCGACTGTTTGTAGCGCAGCGCGCCCTTTTATTTAATAACCCGCTTTTTCAATCCGTGGCGGGCGCGCCTAAAAATCGGTGTTTTTAAAGCTGCTTACAATTGACAAGGCAACGTTTTTACCTTTACAATTATGGCAAAAAATGATATACTGTTAGCACGAAAACTTATTTTAAAATATCGTTTTTTTACGAGTGCGAGGCGACTATATGAACGACTTTAATCGAGAAAAATTAACTAATTTAAACGCAAAAAACGCAAAAAACGCAAAAACCGCAAAAAACGCAAAAGATTGCCCCGCTACCTTGATAATAGTGCGGCACGGTTATAGCCAAGCCAACGAAGCGGGGTATTTAACGGGGCAAAGCGACGTTCCGCTTGCCAAACTAGGCGAAATTCAAGCCGAAAAAACGGCGGCGGAAGTTTTTAAAAAATATAAAATAGACGGGATTTATTCAAGCCCGCTAAAGCGCGCGCGGCAAACGGCAGAGCCGATTGCTAAGCTTTTTAAACTGCCCGTCGTTTTAGAAAACGACTTGCAAGAAATTAACGCCGGCGAATGGGAGGGGCACACCCCCGACGAGCTTTTGGCTAAATATCCTAAAGAATTTTCGCTCTGGAAAAACGACGTTGGAAACGCGCGTTGCACGGGCGGCGAAAGCGTTTTAGAAGTTCAAAACCGCGCCGTTGCCGCGCTTAAAAAAATTGCCGAGGCGAACCTAGGAAAGACCGTTGCCGTAACCACTCATGCTTGTTTTATACGCACGGCTTTTTGCGCTTTTTACGGTTTAACGCTTGCGGATATGAAAAATTTGCAGTGGGAGCCTAACGCATCTATCAGCGTGGTTAGCTATAAGTCGGGTGTTTTTACGATTGAAGAACGCGGGAAAGCCGACCACTTGGCGGGCATAACCACCACGTTGCCTACTAGCGTTTAGTTGAGTTTTATTTTAAAAGTGCCGCTATAGGCGAGTTTTTTAAAATTTTTATTCTAAAACCAAAACCGTGGTTGCGTAGTATTCTATTTCGGTTTTTATCGTAACCACGCTATCGTTGCGCAAAAAGCGAACGGCTACGCGCTTGCCTGCGCGGGTTAAGCGGCTAACTCGTGAAAATTCAACCCCGCCCAAACGCAATGCGATAGAACTATACGACTCGCAATTGCCGTTAACAAGCATTAACACGTGCGAAGTTTCGGTTTTAAACAAATACGGGCTAACACCCTCTTTTTCGGCTATAGCGAAGTGCGGAGCGTGTTCGGCAATAAACTGCGTTATAAAATGTCTGCGCAAATCGCAAAACTGCGAATAGTGCAATTCTTGCAACGGATACGGCACGACGGCAAAGCCTTTTGATTTAGCCGCGCCAGAATTATTTTCCGCGCCAGAATTATTTTCCGCGCCCGAATTATTATCCGCGCCCGAATCAACGACCGAATCAACGACCGAGCCCTCGACGAAACCGTTGGCAACCCGCGCGCACAAATGATTTTTGACTTCCGTGCGGACGGTAACGGGCGAATCGTAAACGACGTTTATAAAATCCCCGGCAGAGGCGCGGCACGACGCGCGCAGCCCGCGCACGCCCTCGATTATTAAATTTTGGTCGGAACATTCTTCGTAAGCGTGAAAACCCGTACCGGGCAAAACCGTATTAGCGCTATGCGCGCCGATTAAAGAAAGTAACCCGCGGGCTTGCAGTTCGAGCACGGCGCCCCCATCTAAAATCACGTAGTTATTTTTAAAAAGGTCGCGCAGCTCGTCATCGGTAAAATAGTGCGAATTGTCTTTGCAAAGCAAAACGCACGCACCGCTCAGATTTTTTTGTTTTGTGTAAGCGTAGCTAACGCCTAGCGCCGAAATATAAGCCGCCAGCTTGCTTTCGTTGGCTTTTAAATCGGAAAATTCGCCGTTTTTGCTTATGGGCAAGCAATACGCCGCGCGGCAATCGATAGGCACAAGCACGCCGACAAGCGAATCAAACTGCAAATGCAAATCGAGCACGGCTTGTTGCAAGGGCAAAACTTCTTTTACCACCTGCCCGTAACCGGACGATTCACGCACGCCGTTGCCGATAAAATCGTAAATAGAATACGTCATACCGGATAAAACCAGTGGCAAAGCCGCCTCTAAGGCGAAACGCAAATAACGCGGACTACGCGCGAATTGCGACGACGGACCGTGCTCCACCTCCGGCAAAACGACCACGTTTTTAGGCGACGCGGCGCGCACGGGCATACTTACCGAGTTTAAATACCAAAGGTTATCCTTACCCGAGGGCTCGCCGTAGCACATATGAATGCGGCTTATTTCGTTACCTTTGCAAGACAGCGTTTCGAATAACGCGCCCCAATCGCGAGCCTCTGCTAAGTGCGAATCGTAAGCAGAACTCATAAGCCCCACTTCGGTAGCGGGATTGCCCGCCTTTACAGCCGCAGTAATTTCAGCCGCAAGCGAAAGGATGCAATCGCGGCTGACGTTTAAAAACACGGCGCGTTCTTTAGTTGGTTCGCCCGCGGCAAAAACGCGTTCTACAAACTGCTCGCGGGTGTAATCAGTGCCCAAGCGGCGGTTATATTCCGCCATATGCAACGGGCAAAAACAGCCGACGCCGTAAAGCGGCGCGTGGTTGTGTAAACGAAAATCGTCCTCTATCCAAAAAGTATCGGGCTTTAACTCTTTAACCAAAAAGGTTACGTAATTTTTATAATATTGCAGCCAATTTTTATCTAGCGGGCAAGTGCAAAACTCAGCCGAGCGCCCGTTCATATCCACTAGATAATTAAAGTTTTGCCCGACGTAAGGCTGCATTCCTCGGTCGGCATGCCCTAATTCGAGCCAATTGTTCAAACTGACCGAAATACCTGCGGCTTTTAACGCGTTAGCCGCACGGCGAAGCACTTCGAGCCAAGGTAAAGCTGCCTCGCAAGTAATGTGCCCGCGATTAAAATCTTCGGCGTTAAACATAAGCATTACGTTATCGAATCCGTATTTAACGCAATGTTTAACCATATCGGAAATGCGCTCGTCTGCACGACAGTCGTCGGTGATTTGTAAGCGTAAGCAGTTGTGATATTTGCGATTATATTCCATTATAAGCCCCCTATTTTAGCTTTTGTGTTTTTTCTTTTTGCCGCAACTTTTACCTTTTGGCACATAGAAATTTTAACATAATGCGGGCGTAATGTCAATGAATTTTTTAGTGCCTTTGTTTATTGCGCAATCGGGAACGGAAAGACGTCTTTTCGTTTTTTTGCATATATAACAAGCCGAGATCACGCCGCGGGGCGGCACTGCCAACGCAGTTCGGCTCGCGCTTTTCGCGCTCGCTCGGGGCAGCCGAGAGATATTATCCGCCCTCTTCGGCAAGTTTTCCACCGACGATGGCAGAGTAACGTTCGGGTTTATACAAGCAAAAAAGCCTTCCGAGAGGAAGGCTTTTTTTGTTGTTTCAATTGCTTGTTGTTGCAATTGCTTTTTCACTTTCTTTTGCTATTGTTTTGCCGCTTTTGAGCTTAGCCCTCTAGCGAGAAACCTGCACAAGTAACGGAACCGTTGTTCGCGAACAAGTAAGCCCTGTTAGTTATAGTACAAGACGTAAAGGTTATCTTATCGCCCGAAATAGTACCAACTAAGGTTTTACCTTGGTCACCTGAAATCGTCCTTGTGAAAGTAAAGGTAATTTCGTTACCGTTTAACACGGCGGTAAAGTCAAAGTAATAAGACGTTCCACCGCCGTATAACGTACCGGTTATCTCACCGCTAACGGCAAACTCTATTCTAAGCGTTTGAACGGCGTTTTCACCGTCTTTGTAGCTACCGGTGAAAGTTTTTCCTGCGAAGATAGAAACTTCAGCAAAGGTTTTGCTTTCTACGTTGATGCCGTAAGTTACGGCTACGCCGCTTGCGGGGGTTAAGGTAATAGCGCTACCGTTTACGTTGTAAGTTCCGCTTTCTGTACCGTGAGTGTAAGCGCCCTTGCCGTCTAAAACGAAAGCAACGTCGTCACCCGCTAAGGTGTAAGAACCCTCAAAGCCGTCCGAAGTGGGGATAGTATCCGAAGTAACGCCGTTATCTACGGAGAATTTAGTTAATTCTACGCCGTCGCGGGTTACGGTTATTATTCTTGCGCTTTCAACTTCTACCGTGTTGCCGGCGAGATCGGTTGCGGTAACGGTTACGTTAGCGTAAAGCTTATCGTTGCGCATAACGATAACCATGGTTTGCGAACCGAAATCAACCGTCATAATGCGCGTTTTGTTACTATCGAAGTTAACCAAAGCCGTTTTAGCAACGGTTACGTCGGTGGTTGAAACAACGTATACGTAAGTATCGGTGCCAAGCCCGTTGCTTAAACCGCTATAGTAGTTGACGGCAAATGCTTTTGCCGATGCATCGTAATAACCGAAATATTCGTCAGAGCCGCTAGTGAAAGTAAACGTGCCGGTTTCCGCATTATAGTTAGTGATTTTACCCGTTTTAAAGCCCGAAACGGTGCCGTCTGCCGCTATCGTCGTAAAGTTCATCTTATACAAATTAGAAGCATAATATACTTCAAATCCGCTATAAGTGCCGCATAAAGGCGAAGGATCGATATATTTAGCTTTATAAATATAAATAGCGTTCGTAAGCTCTGTGCTGACGGAGGCTTTTGCATCCGTATAATCAAGGCCGTCCATTAAATACCAGTCGTCGAATACTTTTCCGTCGTCAAGAACTCTGGTAAGTTTGGCGGGTATCTCTGTATCCGTTAATTTTTCGCTTTGGAACTTGTTAACCGTTTTTATGGGATTTACACCATCGTAATCATAGAATTGAACGCTTACGGGATAATTGTATTCAGCATAGAATTCTACAAGTTCGGCATTGAGTTTAGTGCTAGAAGTTACCTTATCGCCCCATTCGCCGAGTTCGCCGTGCGCAGTGTAAATGCCGGCAAATTTCTTTTGCGTCGCATCGTAACCGGTGGGCGCGTAATTGTAAACCTTATAAGGAGCGGATTTGTCATCGCCAACGTAGCAATCGAGATCTTTTCCGGCGAAGGTTGCAAGAAGAGTAGTGCCGTCTTCATCGTAAATTTTTACTACTACTTGGTTTTTCCATTTTGCGTAGAAAGTAAAGGCATCTGAAGTAAGTATAAACGAAGATTCTAGCTTAGTACCCCATTCTCCGTCCGTTCCGTCTGCCGTGCACCAAGCTTCTAACTTCTTAGTTTTTTCATCACCGTCATATGCGTTGGTGAGGTAATTGGCACGGTCAGCCCACACGCCTACTGTATCGCCTACGTAATAGGTTTTAGAAAGGGTTCTTTCAACTTCGGTAGCACCGTCCATCCAAGTAAAGGTTACTTGTTTAGACCATTTTGCATAGAAATTAGTATCAGTTTCGGTAAGAACGGTAGCAGAGGTAACCTTAGTGCCCCAATCGCCGTCCGTACCGTCTAAGGTATACCATCCGTCGAAACGGTAGCCGTCCTTAGTGAGGTTAGCTATATCCGCCGATTTAACGGTGTCGTTTACGAAATAATCGGTTTTAACGGTAGTAGATTCGCCGTCGTGCAAAGTAACGGTGACGGCAGCTTCCCACTTAGCGTAAAGTGTCGTATCTTCAGAAACGGTGATTGCCTCGGTAGATATTTTGTTAGTTAAATCTTCGTCCGTAAACCAACCGACGAAGCGGTAACCGTCTTCGGAGAGGGCGGGAAGAACTACCCTTGCGTTTTTGCGTTCGGTTAAGGTCGTATCGCTCAAAGAACCATGACCGTTCAACGTGTAAGTTACGGTTACTTCAGGCGTAACGTCCGTAAGGTCGGTTTCGCCTATAGTTGCCTCGGTATAAACGTCGTTAATGGTGAAGGCTATCTTTTTATCGGCGAGGTCTAAAATAGTATAGGTAGAAGTGCCGGGGTTAAAGTCTCCCGCGACGGTGATTATTCCGTTACCGTTTAAAGTGGCGGTTTCTTCGCCTAAAGTATAAGTGCCTGCAAATTGATCGATAGGCGCGGCGTTGGTTATTACTCTACCGTTTATGGTGAGGTTTTTAATATAAGCTGCGTCTAACCCTTTATCGACACCAGAGTCCTT
Source organism: uncultured Acidiphilium sp. (assembly GCA_964482115.1). GTDB lineage: Bacteria > Bacillota > Clostridia > Christensenellales > Borkfalkiaceae > HGM11416. The sequence goes on from CAYZWD010000001.1 coordinate 8,450, forward strand.
TTGATAAGTAATTCTTATTTCTTTGTAACTAAAATCCGGGTGAACGTAAGCGGTTAAACGTTGCCAGCCCCAGCTATCGGGATCGGAAGCGTTTGCGCTATGATTGCCGCCTGCGGTTATCGTAGTTTGCTTAACGCCTTCGGCGTTACTGTAATATATTGTTAAATAATCATAGCTAGTTGCACTTTCGGATTCGCAGAAATAATCGAACGAAATTTCGGTTAAGCCCGAAACCGCCTCAAGCCTCAAAAGTGCGGTGCTGCTTTTAACGTGATAGTTATTCGACTTAAACGCGCCGATAGTTTCGTCGTAAACGAAAGTGTAAGTATTGCCTAACTCAACGGAAACGTCGCCACCCCAGCTGTATTTTGCGTAAACGGTGGTAAAGCCTAAGTCTTCTTGAGCAACGGCGTTATCGCTAATTCTGTTTTCAAAATCGGCGTCCGTATACCAGCCTTCGAACTTGTAACCGTCTACGTAAGCGCCGTGCGCGGGTAAGCTTTCAACTATATTGTCGGATTCGTTTAAAACAACGGTCGTGCCGACGTAATATTTATCTACTATACCGATAGTGTAATAATCTTTCCAAGCGACGTAAATGATAGCACCGTTATCGTCTGCGGAAATCAACAAGGATTCTTCGATAACGACTTCTGCCCCGTCGACTTTAACGTGCCAATTTAATACTTCGTAAGTAAAGCCGTCCGTTACGTAGCTTAAGCCGTATTGATCTTTAAGCGCGGCAACGATAGAATCGCCGTCTAAAAGCGTAACGGTAACGTCTGCGCGAACGCCTTTTTCATCTTTAACGGTTAAGCTTAGTTGCGCCTTAAATGCGGCGGTAAGCGTTACGTTTGCAACAGGGGTGATAGTATCGCCGTCTTCATAAAGCACGTCGCCGTTTGCCCAGTTAACGAAAACGTAAGTTAAGCCGTCCGCACCAACGTAGTTGGGCGCCGCGGTAAGCGTATGCGGTACGTTTTTGTTTACTTCGTCAGAGTAAGTTCTGCCGTTTACCGATAAAGTTAAGGTAACCATAGGTTTGGTGGTGACCAAGTTGCCGTCTTCGTCAACGGTCATTTCATAGTAAACGGGGGTTCCGTCTAAAACGAGTTTTACGGCAAGAGTGTTGCCGTCGGCAAGAACGACGTAAGTGCCGTTTACGTCGCCGTAAACTATGCCGCCGTGCCCGTCTACGTTAACGATAACCGAATCGTTGGTCGCGGGATCGGTAGTGGTATAAGTATCGGCAAAGCTGTCTAATTCGATAACGTCGCCGTCGACTAAGCCGTAGCATGCAATTTGCGAGCCGTCCTTAATTACGCGGAACGCGCTTTCGGTTTTAATAGCACTAGCAGAAACTAAATCGCCCGCGAAATTTTTAAATACGACGCCGACGTAAACCTCTTTAGCGTCAACGTCTACGAATACGTTTACGTTGTTAGCTACGGTTGAATCTACGGCGTAGCTGATAGGTCTTACGGATACCCCGTCTACCTCGCGCATAACTTCGGTAGAATCGAACTTAGTAAGGTCGGCAGCCGTTTCGGAGGGAACCATTATAGAGAACCAAGCGTAATTTAACTCCACGGCGCCCTTATCGAGCTTAGCTTGCGGGAATACTATAACGTTAGAAGCCGCGTCGTAATAAGCGACGAATTCGAGGCTTCTGTCTTCAGAAACGTCGTCCAAGCCGCAGTCGGCATACGGATCGTGCGTTTCTGCGTAATGATAGCTAGCGGTTACTTTTAATAAACCTTTAGTTTTATCGTCAAACGCGAAAGTGAGCGTAGAGTTTGTTATTTCGGAAGTGCAGCCGTCGCGACACCAACCGCCAGTAGAGGCTTCGCCGTTTTTATTAATCACGGTATCTTCCGCGCTGCCGTCAGCCAAAGTTATAAGCCCTTTAGCTATTACGCCGTTTGACCAGCCCTTGGTTTCAACCAAAGCAAAGGAGGCGTTTGCAAATTTAGCGGCATCGCAAACTTTACATTCGCCGTAAACGTCGTAATCGTGAGCGGCGTAGGCGGTGCCGGTTATTTCGGTTAAAGTAACTTTTGTGCCGTCAACGAACAAATCGCCGCATACCGTGCATTTTTTGTGCGCGGCTACCGCGTAACTTTCGCACGTAGCGGGAACGGCGGTAACGTCAATTAAGCTGTGAGCTGCAGCGGCTACTACGTCGTCTTCTGAAACTTCAGCGCCGTCGATAAACAATTTTCCGCAAGCCGTGCACTCTTCGTGCGCTATAACGCCGTCTTCGGTGCAAGTAGCGGGAACGGCGGTAACGGGCGTTAAATCGTGAGCTGCAGCGGCTACTACGTCGTCTGCTGAAACTTCAACGCCGTCGATAAACAATTTTCCGCAAGCCGTGCACTTTTTGTGCGCTATAACGCCGTCTTCGGCGCAAGTAGCGGGAACGGCGGTAACGTCAGTTAAGCTGTGCGCATCTCCGTTAACGGGAATTTCAACCTTAACAGAGCCGAAAAGCGAAGTGTAAGTTTTTTCGCCTTTTAGCATACACGTTGCGGGAACGGTGTTAGTAAGCGTCCACACGCTCGTATCCGAAAGAGCGGGTACGGGTACGGTTATTTCGTTGCCGCATTCACATTTGCCTATTAGTTCGCCCGCAGCGTCTTCAGTGGGAGCGGTGCCTTGCGTTAAATCGTAAACGTAAGCGTGGGTATGGTCCGCGATATCGCTACTACCGGACGAGCCTTGCCCGCATGCCGCACACAAAGAAAGCGCAAACGCGAGTATCGCTATAAGCAGCAATTTCTTCTTCGTCATGATAAAATGACCTCCATCTTTAAAATTTTCGGTTTTTTTGCCGATTTTTTTATTTTTAAGGTTTTTTGCGGGCGTTTTTGCGCCCCCAAAGGTTTTTTGCGGGCTTTTTGCGCCCCCAAAGGTTTTTTGCGGGCTTTTTGCGCCCCCAAAGGTTTTTTGCGGGCGTTTTTGCGCCCGCAAAGGTTTTTTGCGGGCGTTTTTGCGCCCGCAAATAAAAACACTTATTTCTAGACTGTATAATTATACAACAGTTTGGAATTTTTTGCAATTAGCTAAATTGCTAAACGCAAATTGTTTTATTTTTAATCGTTATATTTGATATAATCCGCCGTTATAAAAAGCTTATTAACGGTTGAGTTTAGCCGCTTTTATAACAAGACTAGATTACGCCGCGCGGCGGCGCTGCTACGCGGTTCGGCTCGTTTTTCGCGCTCGCTCAGAATGACGAAAAACGCAATTCAAGCCGAGATTCCGCCGCGGAGCGGGCGATTAGCCTATTACGGTTAAGCCGCCGGTTTCGTTGCCGATTTCGTCTATTTTTACGGTTACTTGCCTGCCGGAGGCGTAAGTTATTTGAATTTTTGCACCGCTCGTAAACGAAGTGCCGCTTATATAGCTTACGGTTACGCTTTCGCCAAGCACCGTGCGCGACGACGACGCGTAATAATCGTAGCCGCTATCCGTTCTTACTGCGCGCAAGATTAATTCGCCGTTGCCGGCAAAATCGGTTGAACGAGCCGCAAAATATTCTGAAAATTTAACTATGCCCGTGCCTTCCAGGTGCAATAAGCTGTTTTTCAAGCGACCGTTAAACGTGTACACCTCGCCCGCGTCGGTAGTTGCCGTGGCGCTGAACTGCGTGCCGTCGGCTGAAATAACCGCGTTGCCGCTGTATTTTACGCCGTTCGAGGTAAGCGTTAAATAGCCGTATTCGTCTATTACGAGCGTGCTGTTGCCCGAGAACGACCTTTCGAACGTGCGAACCACGGCTAAGCCCTCGTATTTTTTATCGATTACCTGAATTCCGTAATATAACTTTTTGTTAACCCCGCCTACGTTTACGGTTACGTAGAACTGATAAAATCCGGGGGTCGAAAACGCTATTGCCGAAGTGTATACCGCGGTTTTTTTCTGCTCTGCGGTAAGTTCGCCGTCTTCGGTTATTACGGTTATGGTGCTTAAAAAGTCGCTAAGAGAAGTGCCTTTTTTAACGGTGTACGAGCTGACTTTTACGATTGCGCCGTTTAAACTTACGCTTTCGAAGCCCTCTCCTACGGTTAAGCCGCTTTCAGCCGTTAATACCGTTAGCGTGTTGCCGTCCGCATTGAGCGCTACGTCGGCGCCCGCGCCGTACGTAAGCGATTCGCCTAAGTAGCTTATAATCGCGCTAGCCCCGCGCTTTTCGTATTCGAAAAGAACTTTTTCGTAAGAAGTGAGGTTGTAATTGGCTACACCCAAACCGTAGCCGTTAAAAAATACGTATTTGCTTGCGGTTTTGTTTGTGTATAGCCCGAAAAATTCGTCTTTGACTATAAGCTCGAAAGTTTTCGCTTGTACGTTTAACGCAAACTTATAACTGAACGGATAAATTTCTACCTTTTCTTCGTCCGTATCCTTAATAGCCTTTACCGCCGCGCGTAAATCGGTAGTGTAAGAAACGCTTTGCGTGTTTTTGGCTTTGTTTACGGTTACTATTTTTGCGCCGTGAACGGTAAAAGTGCCCTCGGCTACGTTGCTGGAATTGTAACCTAAACCCGAAAGGTCGTACATAGAAAAACTAAATAACGACTCAGTGCCCACCGTTAGCGACGCGGTTGGCGTTTGCGCTAGGTTAAGCGTTGCCGACACGCCGTTTATCGCACCCCTAAAGCTACCGGAATACGCTTGCTCGGATTCGGAATCCACAACGCTCGCCTTGCTTTCCGAAGAAATCCTGAACCCGTAAGTTTCGCCAAGCAACGTTACCGCGGACGTTACGCCCACGGTTTTTTCAAAGCCGTCGGCAAAAACCGCCTCTCCAAAGGTTATTTTATAATCGTAATCGCTTGAAGCATGCGAATATAAATACGTTTTTAAACCGTACCACTTATAGCCGCCGTCGATTAGATTTTTTACCTTGAAAAGGTCTATAGAATAGTTGGCGGTGTCGCCCTCTAAAACGTGCTTGCCCGACTTTGCGGAATTAATTGCGAACGAATCGACTATTTGCCACTGCGCCGCGTTAAAATATACTATCGGACGGGTAACGTTGGTTAGTTTCATGCGCAAATAGTTATCGTAAACCAAAACGGCAACGCCGTTATCGTAACTTAAAATAAAGTTAGAGCGCTCTAACGTAAGGCGGAAATCGCCCGCCCCAACGCCGCTAACGTCGCTTGCCGATTTGCCGTTTACCGTAATAGCCATATCCGAACTAATCGTCATGTCGCCGATTTGTTGCGATTTTACGGCGTCGTCAACGACTAAGCCCTCGTCGTCGTAAGTGGCGGAAGAACCTATGGTTAAAAGCGAAGTTTTATACGTGCCTATCATGCCGCCGTCTATAACCGTTACGTTCGCCGTTTTTTGCCGTTCTTTATATTCTAACGTTAAATCGTAAGAGCCGAGGGCGAACGGATTGAACGAGCCGCTTATCATATCCGGCGTTACGGCTATGCGCATGCCTTCGTCCGTAACGGTGAAAAGCTTCGTTATATCGAGCGAGTAGCCCACCGTTATTACCTTGTTTTGCGCGGTTATTTCGGTGTTGCCTATCACTACGGCGTCGTATTCGATATATACGGGATCTGCCGTTACGCCGTTTACGTATACCGCCACCCTTACGGTGGTTTTGCCCGTTTCGTTTACGTTTACGCCGTTTTTTACCTCCGCATAACAAGCCGTGTAGCCGTTTGCGTTGGATCTATCCGCGGTTAGGGTTTGCGGTAAGCCGTTTAAAACAAGCTTTATGTTGCTTAACGCGTTGAACGACGCGCCTTTTTTAATTTCTACGCGGCTTTGCTCGGTTGTGAGCGTATATTCGTTTCGTACTACTTGATACGTTACTGTTTTTTCGGGATAAGTGAATTTTACACCCGAAAGACCAAAGCTTTTTTCGTTATAGCTGAGCTTTAACGTTACGGAATAACTGCCGACTATGTCGAAATTTACGTCGTCTACCCCGATTAAATAAGAAGATAGGTCGCTGAACTCAACGCCGTTAACGCTTACTTTAAAGTCGGCTGAAAAATCGTACGTCGCCTTAGGCGTGCCGCTCTTTATTATTACTTCGCTAGAACGCGCGTAATCGATTATTACGCCGTTTTTTACCGTTACCGTTGCGGTTGCCACGCGCCCTTCGTAATTGAGCGTTACCGTATAATCGCCGCCAACCGAATAATCGACCTCTCCGCTGAGCATATCGTAAGTAACCGACACGGGCTTACCGTCACGCGTTATTTCAAACAGCGAAGTGGGTGCTACGTTTGCGCCGTTAATAAACGCTTCCGCGTTGCGCGCGGTTATTATAACGTTATCTTCGATTATTTTAACGCGTAAGTTCGTAACCTCGCCGCCGACGGTTAGCTTTACTAGGCAAACGTCGCCTAGCTTTGCGTTCGTTACAGCCGAATCGTCTATCATGTCGGCGGTGACTTCTGCCGCCGCACCGTTTTTGTATAGATAAAAATCGCTAACGTAATCGCGCGATTTTGCCTCTGCCTCGGGTAAAAGCAAGCAAGAATACGCAGCATGCGCGATATATACGTCCGCCGCGCTTACGGTAACGTTTAACGTAAGCGAAACGCCGCCCCTTGCAAAAGTTAACGCGTATTCGCCCGCCTCGGCTTTGACCTCGCCGCCGAGCATCGAGTTGGTTACCGTGAAAGGCTCGCCCTCGCGCGAGGCGGAAAATAACGAGCCGAAATCGTAATCCGCTACTTGCGAAACGTGAATTTTTACGCTATCTTGCGCAAGCGCCGCTTTGTAAACCGCCTCCGTTACGTTTATTCTTACCGTGGCGCGCTTGCCCTTATACGTGCAAGAAATTACGTACGTGCCGCGTTGGTTTTTTAGCCCGGTTAGGTCTATATCTTTATTTTCTAACTCTACGGTTTCGCCGCTTAACGAAACGCGGAACAGCGAAGCGAAGTTATAATCGGCAAGTTCGTCGTCTTTTAAATCGACTTCGTCTGAAAGCGCCGTTACCGAAACGGGTGCGGAAGAGTTTACGTGCACGGTTATTTCAGCCGTTTGGTCTTTTACGGTGCAATAAACTTTATAAGTACCTACCTCCGCTTTTACCGCGGAAGAATTTATATATTCCGCCTTGGTCGCATATCTGTTACCGTCACCGTATACGGTGAAAAATACGGTGTAGTCGTAACCCACGGCGTTTTCTTCAACCAGCGTTACGTCCGACGAGTTAACTGCTATTTCTATCATTTTGCAGTTTTCGACGCTAGGTAAGTCGGGTGACGGAGCGGGGTTTTCGGCGTTACTCTTTCCGCACGCCGCCGCCAAAGCCGAAAACGCAAGCGTTATTACCAGCAATATCGTAATTGCCCATCTTTTTTTCATATTAAATTCCTCCAAAGCCCGCGGCTTTTTGCCGCTTAAGCCTTTGCGCGCCTACAAGCGAATTTTTATAGCTTTACGCTTTGTTCTTTTCGCTTAATTTTTTAAGCTTTATACGCGCGGGGTTATAGCAACTTAAAAGGCGAGCGGCGCGTGCGCGAATGCGCACGCGCCTAAGCCGTTTTGCGTTGTTTTTGCGTTTTTTTATAAGTTTTTATTATTCTTTACTTATAATTTTTAAACGCGTTTTTTTTTAGCCGTTCAAGGTCCAGTTGTAAGCGGTGCTTTCAAGCTCTATCCAGAAAGTTCTGGTCATGTTGCTTTCAACCCTTATTCTTAAACCTAGCTCTTCGCTTACGTAGCAAGTGTATTGGCTGCTGCCGCGCTTACCGGTGTTAGCGCTGTCTAACGCAAAGCCGCATTTGCCTAGTTCGCTGGTTAAAAGCGCTATAATGTCTGCGTAGAACGGGGTGATTTTTAAGTTCTCGTCGCACAAATCGTAAGAAACGGTGAACGAAAGACCTTCTAAATAAGTGGTTGCGCCGCTAGAATTTACGCCGTTTTCAACATATTCGTGCCAAGGCCCGTTAAGTCCGTCGCGGAAGGCTTTGCTTAATGCGGCGGGAATCTTGTTGAAGTTTTGGTTTTGAGCAATCGTCGTGCCGAAAATCTTTTCGACGGCGGCGTCGCCGCGTAAATATTCCATAGTGCCGATAGTAGAGTAATCGGCGTAATATTTTATCGAAGCAAAGTCTGCCCAAGTGGAGGGAACTACCCTTGCTACGTAATTATCCCAAATGCCTTCGGGCAATTCGGTAGAGTTAACGTTCGAATAAGTAGTGGTGTAATAACCGCCGTACATACCCGCTATATCGTAAGCGTAACCTACGGACCTTAATACGCCGTCGCTATCGACAGAGATAAGGAATGCGTTATCCGCGTTCATAGAAGATACCGCGTCAGACGCGTAATCCGCAAGAGTCATAGCGTAAGCTACTTCTCTAGTGATTGCGGAATCTTTCAAAGCAAAGGTGTAAAGATATTTATCCGTGCCCTTAATAGACTCCATTTTTTGGAAATCGAAAACGTAAGGCGAAACTTTGAAGTCGGGAAGTAAATCCGCAAACTTACCGTCCTTTCTGCGGGTTCCGGTTAACGCCCTGTTATCGTATTTGTATTCAAATGTTTCGTAAGTGTTGTCTGCGTTTTGTTTATATCCGTACGCTTCGGTGTGATAGGTGTAATCGTCCAGCGTGTAAGAGTATTGCCCCGTTTCGTTGATGAGCGCACCCTCTTGGGTAACTACCCCGCGAACGCCTACCGTGCCGCTGGTAGAAAGATAGTTGCGGATCGAAATTTCGCTAGTATCGTTACGCTTGCCGTCGTCTTCGGCAGCGGCGGTAACGGAATAGCTAGAAACGCCGCTCATATCGTAATCGTTAGGATCGAGCGAGGGAGCGTATCTCTGGCTTTCAACCATACTAAAGGTATAGCTTTCAACCCGACCACTCATGTTGGAGAGCGCGGTGCTTAAAGCGGCGAAATAAGTCTTAACGCCTTCGCCTACGGTTTCGGAATAAGGAGCGGGGCTAGCGACTACGGTGCTGCCGACGTCTTCAAAAGTAAAGGTACAAACGGTGTTTTGATAGCCTATTACCTCTTCGCCGCCTTCTTCGTCTACCTCGTAAAGGTTAATTTCTGCGGTGGTTGCCACGATTTGATCGATAACCTTGCCGCCCTTGCCGTCCGATTTTAAGAAAATACGGAATTCGTCGAATTGATCGCCCGAACCTAAAATCGGGGTAAACGACCAAGCGATATAAGCCATTAACCATTCGTCTTCACTCGGAGTGTATTCGTAGGTTTGGAAAATCCAATCGTATTCGATCGTTCCGGGTTCGATATCGTAAGTGTAAATATCGTTTTCTTCTTCAACGAACTTGCCTAAAACCAAGCCGTCTAAGTGGTTCCAGAAGTGCCTGCCGTCGTGCGAGTTCTCGTCGGAATCGTACCAAACGATGGGGTTGCTATTCGAATCTTTAAGCTGTTTTGCTACGCTTTCGTTATCCTTATTAACGTAAAGCTCGTTTACGTAATAGTTGCCGTTGCCGTCCGAATTGCCTTTAGCGTAAGTATTTGCGTTAACGGTGGGGTTTTTAACGCCCGCAACGCTCGATTCGCCGTACCAACGGTCGCCGTCCATTTTAACTACGGTATTATATATCGTATCGCGGCTGTTGCCGTCCGACGAGCTGTTATATTTAACTACGTCTTTAATAACGGCGTTTACGGTTATTTTTTGGTTTGCAATATTATTGAGCATGTCTTGGGTAAGATCGCCGACGCTGCCCTCTTGAAGTTTGTTTTTAACGGTGATTTCGATTTCTTCAGACAAAGTGCTTAATGCGTTAGAGGTTACCGTTACCGTTACGGGCACGCCCGCTTTGGGAAGCTCCTTGTTTTCGTCTGCAACGACTAAAACGTTGTTAGCCGAATCGTATCTAACCAAACCTTCGTAACCCTCGGGTTCTTCGAAACTAACGCTGAAAGACGTATCGTCGTAAGGCAAGTTAGAAATGCTAACGTCTAAACGGATAGCGTTTTCCGTGCCGGGGCGAAGTACGGTTTTAGCGCTTTCTGAAGTTACGCTTTTAGCCGCAACGGTTAATACGGGTCTGGTTGCCGCACTGTTTTTTAATACCTTTATGTTTTTGGTTTTGCTGATAGACGTATCGCGAACCAATTCGACGGTAATAGCAACGTCGGTATCAACCTCAACGCGGGCGGCGTCCGCCACCTTTAAGAAGAAGTTAACGCTGTCTGCGGAGGTTTCTGAAATTATCTCTACCAAAGAGGGGTTGCCCGAAACGATGTTATAAGCCGAATCGTCCGAGACTGCTACTACGACGGGAAGTTTTTCGCCGTTTTTGATGGTGCTTGCAAAACTAACGCTGATAGTGGGCTTGTCGTTTGAGCCGCTGCCGTCGCCATTGTTTTTACAAGCGACGAACGAAAATGCGGTTAACAGCGCAACTACCAATGCAGTTAAGCGTTTTGCGGTTAATGCAAATTTTTTCATTTTTTTTACTCCTTTATGTAATAAAAATTTTTTTTTCGTTTTTTATTTAGAATTACTCTGCCCAAAGGTACACGAATAAATCTAAGCCTTCGTCGGCGGGCTTAATAACCAAGTTGCAGCCCGCTTTTCTGTATTCTCCGCTACCGTCCGCAGCTTTTGCGAACCCTTTAGCCTTTAAAAACGCGTCTATCTTGTCTAGCGAAGAATTAATCGTATAGTCCATATCCAGCGGAACGTCGTAATAAAGCTTAACGGTGCTTATAGCTTTATAAGAGTTGCCTACCGGTTTTTGATATATTTGAGGCATGCCTAAGCCGAAAGTATCGCCCAAAGCGTCCGCGTCGCTGAAGAAAGGTATTTCTTCGGCGGTTATGCCGCTAAGCGCGGGTATGCCGTTTTTACCGAAGAAATAGCTAGCAAAATAATCGCCCGCGGGAATTAAAGTTTCGGTTTCGTATTCGGCAATGATGGCCACGTCGTTCCATTTAGTGGGTAGCGGCTTAGAATCAAACGCGTTTATGCGCGCTAAGTCTTTATCCGCAACGGTTGCCGTGTTAAAATCGGAATAAGTAATATCTACCACGCCGTAAAAACCTTGGCTATCTATGCTGTAATAAAAGCCCGAACCTACTATATAATAATCGCCGTTAACGGCTTGAACGTCTACGTAAGTGGCGAACTCGGTAGTTCCGCTAACGCCTATAGCCGCAAATAAGCCGTAAAGGTTTATATCGTTGCCTACGCCGCTATAAAACTCGGTTGCCACGGTAGACATTGCGTCGTCCGCGATAAAGCGGGTAAGCTCGGCTTCTTCGTCGTAATAACAGCCGCGGTTGAATATTTCCGCACAGAAATCGAAATCGGGAGTGGCGTCGCTAACGCTGCCGCGATAAGAACGCGTAGGCGCGTAAGTATAATCGCCGTCCGCAGTTTCGGTATAAAAGAAGGTGTTGTAAACGCCGAGATAATCGTCGCTGTTTCTGTACCCGTAAGAACCTTCGTCCGTAAAGATTTCGCTACTTGCGTAAGAAGAAGTGTACGGGCGGAAGTAACATACGTCTTGGGTTACTACTTCTTGATAACCGCTAACCGTGGTAGAGGCAAGCCCTTGCATTGCCGAAACGTTGATAAGCTCGGTTTTGTAAGAGGTTAACGCTTGCATGTTGGCTATTGCGGTTTGAAGTTTGCGGTATTCCGCTTTGGTGGGCGCGTCTTCGTAATCGTCGATTTTAACGTAGCCTCGCATTACGGGAACTTCGGCAGAATCGGACGCGTCTAGCGCGACGTAAAGCCTTTGTTTTGCCATATAGCCCGCTACTATAGAATAATCTTTGCCCGAAGCGGCGCATATACCTATAATTTCGCCGTCGTCGATTATAAGCTCGAACGTGCCGTTATCGTCTACGAAAAAGTCGTAAGGATCGCACGAGGCGATCATGTTTTTAACGAGCTCGCTGCCCGCGTATTTGTATTGCCAACGCCAAGATTGTTCGTTGAACGTAAAGTCTGCCGCGGTTAAACCTTTAAAGCAGTTATAATAACCCGCTTCCGACCAAAGAACCTTTTCTCCGTTTGCGGTTTTTAAGGGATAACGGCTTAAACGGTTGTTAAAGTCTAACGTGGTTTCGCACGCGTAACCTTGGTCGTCGCACTCGAAAAAGATTTGTTGGCTTATACCTACGCTTGCGTTTTCATACTCGGCATACCACTTGCCCGTTTCCATAGCCGTGCGCATGGTTACCGTGTTAGACTGAACCAGCGTTTCGCGTACGCCGCCCGAGCCTAGGTCGGTTTCGGTGTAAATATCTATCATTATAAAGCCGTCGAACGAGATGATTTCGTTTTCGCCGCAAAGTGCTTGAACCATTTCGTCGGTAAGCTCGGTTTTAGCAACCGAAGTTACGGCTTTGGTGGCTTTTACCGTGGGATCGGCTTCGGAAACGGCAGTTACTTTTAAAATTTTATCGCCGGTAACGTCGCTACCCGTAAACTCTATTGAATTAGCGGTTTTAGCGCCCTCTATAGCCGCGCCGTCGTTTTCAACCTCGAACTTAATCTTTTTATCGGCTTCGGTTTGCGCGCCGCTTATTTGTGCGGTGAACTTAACCGTTTGCCCCGCTTTTACGGTGGCGGTTTGCTTGCCGTCTACCGTGCAGTCGAGCGAAATTTCGAGTTTTGCGGGCGTTTGAACGTTTGCCGTAAACGTAACCCGTTGCGACGCGGGCGAAACCGAATAACCTTCCGCAAACGCTTTTACGTATATAACGCTATCTACCGTGGTATCGGCTAAGTTATAAGAAGTTTGCTCGGTTTGGTTTTGCGCCTCGTTTATAAATACGTAGTAGCCTTGCGCATTTTCAACCGCGCCCCACGTTATTAACCCGTCGTCGCTGACGGCAACGTTTTGGGGGGCGGAAAGCGCCTTAGGCTCGGTAGCAATTAAATCGCATGCCGCCGCGCTTACGCACAAGCAAGCCACTAGCAACAAACATATAAGTTTTTTTAGTTTCATTTGCGCTCTCCTTAATATCCGTAGGTTATTTTAACGACAGCCTCGCACATTTTTCCGGTTTTTTCGTCCACGATAAAATTGAACGAATATTGCGCGGTGCTAACGCGAACGCCATCGAAATTAACGCTGAACGAAACGCCGCCGAAACAGCCTAGTTCACCGATAAAATCTCCTACGTTATCATCGGAAACCTTGCCGCTGAGCACACCGCTAGAACAATCGAAACTGTTAAAAAGCTTTTCTTTTAAATTAAAAACTACTAAATCCGCGCGGTCGATAGTTTCGGTTTTCGTATCCGTAACCGTAGTCCTTTCGAACGTGGTGGGATCTATCGCGGTGGTTTGGGTTATTACCGTCGCTTCGTTGCCGCTTTCGAACGCTTGCGTTCTTTTAACGCTTTTTATAACGTAAGAACCGTCTTTATACTCTATTTCCGTAACGACGGTTTTTGCCGCCCTCACGGACGACGAGTACGCCTTTTTAGCGTCGGTAACGGTGTTTACGCTATTTGAACCGCCCGTTCCGCAACCCGCAAGCAACGTTGCCGCAACGACTAGCGCCGCGATTAAAGTTAACAATGTTTTTTTCATATATTTTACCCTTTATTGCGCCCCGCCGCGTTTGCGGCGGGGGCTAATCGTTAATTAGTCGCCTAATATCGAACTTTCGATATCGTTTATCGCGCCGTTTACCGAATTCATGTATTCGCCGAACGCCGCAACCAACGCGTTGTATTTATCGAGGTTTAACAGCGTGCGTTGCGAACCTTTAAGCTCGTCTATACGCGCGGTTAAATCGCAAAGCTTATCTATCAAGCCTAAATCGAATTCGCTAGGCAATGCGGTAAGCTCGGCGTCTAACGCCTTGATTTTTTCGCTTGCCTGTGCGATTTTAAGCTTTCTTACAGCCTCTTTGGCTTGCTCGGTAGCTAAGCGGTAACTTGCCCATTCTTGAGCGGTAAACGCACCTCCGAAGAATTTTTGCGCGTCGGAATCCTTAACCGCGGAATACGCCGCAACCGCTTTGGTAACCAAAGCCTCGTCGCTAAGCTCTATTTCACGCGAGTTCAATATCGCGATTATTTGCTTGGCGTAGGTAACGAAGTCGGACATGTCGCCGTCCATTGCCAAATACGATTTATCCGTGCGGGTGAATCTGCCGAAGTACGCTTTGTATACCACCGCGTCGTACCCTTCGGTCTTTTTGTTTACCGTATCGGGTAAATACATGGGTATAGGCGCGTTTTTGCCAACTAAATCTACGAAGTTATAGTAGCAAAGTTCCAAGTTGAACAAGTTGAGGTATGCGTGGAGCTGACCGTACGCGTATTCGTTATCTTTATTAAGGGTTACGGACGCGGTATAGTCGTAATCGCTCTCTAACGCGGGGGCAGCGTAAGACCTAAAGTATACGCCCCAACCTTCGTCGTATTTATCCTCTTTGAGTAGCCCCGTATAGCCGTAGAACGCGTAATTACCTATTTGCTTTAACGATTCGGGAAGAACTATTTTTACTACGTTTTTGTTGGCGTTGCCCGCGTAGTATTCTACGCGAACCGTGCCCTCGGCAACGTAAAGTTCGGTAACCGTTTGTCCGCTTAACGTTTTGAGGTTTGCGGGAACGGATTTAAGCTGTAAATCGCCGTTTGCGGTTATATCGTAAAGCATACCGCTTTCGATCGCCACGAACGAGTTGATAAGTTTACTATCTACCTTGCCGCCGTTTTCGGTGTAAACGAAACGCTCTAACGCGTTGCAACCCGCGAATACGGACTTTCCTATTATTTGCAACGAAGAAGGTATTGCGAATTCTTTAAGGTTTTTATTGCCGCCGAGCGCGGTGCAATCGAACGCGCTGTCGCCCAAAACGATAAGCTTAGGCGCGTTGAACGACTTAACGGCAGTATCTTTAAACGCGTATGCCGAAACAAAAAGCAGTTCGGGCGCGTAAATATCGCACGAAAGTGCCTCGTTGTTGGCAAAAGCCGCCTCGCCGATATAAACGGCGCCGGTTAAATCTACCGTTTTTAAAGTGCGCGGCGAGTCGCTTGCAATAGCTTGAGCAAACGCATAGTCGCCTATTTCTTCAACGTGAGAAAGGTTTACGTTTACCAAAGACGAGCAGCTGCCGAACATATAGTCGCCAACGGTGGTTACGCTTTGCGGAAGCGTTACGTTTACTAAGTTAGCGCAACCGAAGAATACCGAGTTGCCGCCGAAGTGCATGGTTTTTGCGAGGCTTACAGCGGTGCTTTGCGCGCCCGCTTCGAAAGTAACTCCTTCCGGAATGGTTATTTCGGTAAGACCTAAGCAGTACATAAACGCTCCGTCGCCTATATATTCTAATGTAGACGGAAGTTTTACTTTTTGGAAGGAGGGCGAAACGCCCGCCGTGGTAAGCTTACCGAACGAGTAATCGCCGATGGCAACGGTGGTCGCGCTGCCGCTGATTTCGTTGCCGTCCTCGTCGTATTCGGCAAAGCTTAAATTCATTAGCGAAGAACATTCCGCAAAAGCAGAGTTTTCAACGGTTATAACGCCCGAAAGGTTAACGCCGGAAACGGAACGGCAGTTATAGAACGCTTGAAGCGGTATAACTTCGGTTACGTTTTTGAAGTTGAGCGTGCCTTTTAACAATACGTCGTTGGCAAAGCATGCGTCGCCTAAAACTACGCCGCCCTTTTCGCCGTCGGCAACCTCGGGTAAAACGAGTTCGGTAAGCGCGCGCGCGTTTTGGAACGCGCCCATACCTATAACGGTATTTTTGCCTAAAACAACCTTTTTAACGCGGCTTTCGTAGAACGCGCCCTCTCCCACGGTTGCGCCCGCGCCGATATCGGCTTGGGTTACGGCTGAACCCGCAAACGCGTATTCGCCTATCGTTGAAACTTTATTTAAGTTTTCAACCGTTAAATCGGTGTAAATAACTTTTTCGGCGCCGGTAGCGGGATCTATTTGAACGCTTTGACCGACGTATGCGAACGCGAACTCGCCTATTTGCGCTCCGCCCGCGGGTAAAACCACCCTTTCGAGCTTGCCGCTGTTGGCAAACGCGTAATCGCCTATTATAAAGCCGGTTTTGTTAATCGTTACCGAAGTTAGGTTGCTCCCCGCGAACGCCGAAGCGCCTATCGAGTTATAAGAAGAATCGGCGCCGATAACGAGGTCCGTTTGTTTTGAGTTGGCGAACGCGAAGATTATTTCGCCGCCGTCTTTGCTTACCAAGAACGCGTCGCCCGCTTCGGGTGCGGCGTAGTGTGCGTTTTCGGGATCGATAACGAAAGTATCGACCGCGGTAGATTCGAATACCGTGCCGCCGATTGCGGTTATTGCGGTGTTTTTATTGAACTTAACCGTTTTTAGCGAACCGCACATATAGAAACAGTACGCGCCTAGCGAAACTTCGCAGTCCGGCAGTTCGAACGCGGTTAACGCAGAGTCGTTATAGAAAGCTTGATCGCCTATGCTACTAACTTTCGCGTCGGAATCTAAAACGAACGAAGTAAGCGCAGAACAATCGCTGAACGCGCCCGTAGATATTTTTTCGAGCGAGTTTTTAAGCGTTACACTCTCTAACGAGGCGCATTTTGCAAAGCAATATTCGGGGATTTCTTTGGTTTCGTAAAGCGTTATGCTCTTTAAGCCCGACCGCGCGAACATTGCGTAAGAAAGCTTAGTGTGTTCGTTGGTTATAACTTCGGTAAGAGCGGTACAATCTTTAAACGCCTCGCGCCCGGTGTTGCGCAACGTTTCTAAGTTGACGGATTTAAGCGAAACGCAGCCGTCGAACGCGCGAACGCCTATCGAAGTTATTTTTTCAAGATTGATAACTTCTAGCTTTTTGCACGCCGCGAACGCTTGCGCGCCGATAACCAGCACGTCGCCGCCCAGCTCGCCCGATGCGCTTACGCTTTGAACGCCGCCGTTTATTACGCGGGTGCGGATATCTTTGAGTTTAACGTCGCCGTAGAACGAATATTCGCGAATATATTTTAAGGTAGTGGGAAGAACCACGCTTTCGAGCTTAACGCAATTATAGAACGCGTATTTTTGAATTTCTTCAACGCCCTCGGGTATAATCACGCGGGTTACGAACGAGTTGCCGTCCGGAACTTTATTCGCGTCGTAATCGTCGTCGTCTAAAATAACGTCTCTATCGGTGGTGTATAAGCAGAACGCGTAAGAACCGATATACAAAATACCCTCGTCGTCGGGAATTTCTACCTCGCCGCCGATGCCTTTATAGGCTATAAGCGTTCTGTTTTCTATTACGAACGGATTTTTAACTTCTATACCTACCGTTGCCGATATGTAAGAAATAGCGCCCGTTTGCTTGTTTTTGGCTTTCAGCGTTACCGTTACGTAGCCCTCTGCCAAAGCGCGAACGTTACCCTTTGCGTCGACCGAAGCTACCGTGGGATCGGTAGTTTCGTAATACAATTCGTAATTAGAAGCGCAATGCCAAGGCGTAACCTCGTAATAAAGCGTAACGCGCTCGCCGGGGTACATTTTTATAGTGCCGTTAGAAGCGGAAATAAAGTTGACCGAACCGGTTGAACCTATCTCGCTGGTTTGCGCTGCCAAAGCGTGTGCGTAAGCCGTTTGGAAATGCGAAAAACGAATTTCTTCAAGCCCGCCGTCGTTGTCGAACGGAGTTACTCCGACTTGCGCGGAATCGCTCGGGCGCGAACCCTTTTTAACGTTGATTATAACCACGGCTTGCAATCCGTCCATTCTCTCGCGAACGGTTACGGTTGCGCGCCCCGAAGTTAAGGTTTTAACCACACCTTTATCGACCTCTATAACGTTCTCGTTAGAACTTATCCAAGTGAGGTGGGATAAATAGTCTTCGTTTTCTCTGCTTTCGCCGATGGTTTCGTCTGCCGTGTAAAGATATTTTTTGAGGTCTATAAGCTCGTTTTCGTACGCGGTGAAAATAATTAAGTCTTCACCGTTGTTTTCGCCGTTTTTGGTGAACTTGAATTCGCCCGCCGTACCGGGAAGCTGACATACGAAAATGTTAGTGTTCAACGCGTAGTCGTCGATAGAGAAACAAATCGCGTTGGGTATTAACGAATCGTTATAAATATCCTCTAAATAGTCGGTTATTTCAAAGGTGAGCGTGCAATCTTGCCCCTTTTGCCCGTTTACGGGAATGGGAACGTCGGTTAAGAACGTGTAGGTTGAGCTCGAAGTGAAAATAACCGGGTTAACGGACATCGCGTAGTGATTATCGTATACGGTGAGCGTTATATAATAACGGTATTTTTTCTCCGTTTCGTCGTATTCGCGGGTGTATTCCGCGTTTTTGAGGATAGGCGCTTCGTTATCCATAGTGAATTCGAAGCTGAACGAATTGTTTTTGTTGGTATATAATCCGCCGGGATTTTCCGCGTCGTCTAAATTATAATCGAGCAAGCCCGTCATCGAGAACACGTATACGTGGTTGTTTATAAACCCTTGTTGCAACGAATAAAGCCTGAGCGATTCGTAATAAGGCATCGGTGCGCCCGAGGGTGCGTACGATTTGCTCGCGTTGTGGTCTATAAAGCTCCAAACCACTTCTCCCGTAACTTTGTCCGTTACGGTGTAATACATTTCCTTAGCGCCGCGCAGTAAGCCCGCGCCGATAGTGCTTATGCCGTCTATCGCGCCTAACGTGTCCGAAACGGAGGCGTGCTCTTCGGTCGCGGGGATAGCGTCGTAAGCGCCGGTATCGTAAAGATACGTACCGAGCGGAATCATGTAGTTATAGAAATACGAACCGTAAGGCGTGGTTGCGTAATAATCCGCCTTAATTTTGTCGTCGTAATCGATAGCGTCGTCGTGTGCGGTAGATTCAACCTCATAATAGGTTTTATCGAACATGGGCGCTTCGGTCCAATCGCCGTAGAAAGCAAGGAAAGGCGCGTTTAAGTCGACTTCGCCGTTGCCTATCGCCTTGAACTTTAAAAAGCCCTCTACGTACATGCCGTTTTCAAAATGCGAATCTATATACTTTTTATCCGCAGCGTCGAGCGTGTAAGTAACTTCTACCTTAACGGACTGCCCCGCCGGAACGGTTATTCTGCCGCTCGTAACTTCGGTAGCGGTAGTGCCGTTTACCGTTTTAACGACGGTTGCCCCGCCGAGCATATACGGCGTTTCGGCTACGTGCTTATCGTCCGAAGTGGAAACGCTTTCGGTCATCGCTACGAGCGAACAATCGTAAGAAACGGCAGACGAAGATATGTTAACCACGTTCACGGTCATGGTGTAAACGCCGGTGCGGTTTTTATCGTCGCCGAGTTCGATTTTGCTGCGGTCTAAGCCGTCTACCGTGATATAAGCTTTGGTTTTAACGGTGTTTGCAAAATTTGCAAGCCCCGCGCCTTGTTTACGCGGCGAATAGGGGTTGTTTTCTTCGTTTTTAACGATATCCGCGGTGGACATCATTAGTTGGTTAGCAAGGTTTTTAATATCCTTGTCGCTCAAATTAAGCGATTGCTTGTAGTTATCCTTTATGTATTGACGGATTAAAACCACTATACCGCAAAGGTTGGGCGTTGCCATCGACGTACCGGACATCTGGTCGTAGCGGTATTGAACATTTCCGTTATCGTCGGTATAGCTGCCGGGTACTGCCGAATAAATGTTTCCGCCGTGCGCGGTTATTTCGGGCTTGATTTCAAGCGAGGGCGTGGGACCCCAGCTAGAGAAGTCGGACATGAACGGACCCGCCGTATAGTTAGAACAAACTGTTAACGTTCCTACGTTATCCGTTGCGTTTCTAACGAGCATTTCGCCGTCGTCTTTAGAAATAGAAACGGTGGGGATATGATCGGTTTTACCCATCGACATTAAAATGTCGCCGTCTATGTTATTATAGATAATGCACGCGACCGCGCCGTATTTTTTAGCGAGCTTGGCTTTTTCTTCAAAGCTGTTTTCGCCGCGGCGAACTACCGCGATTTTGCCCGCGAGTTTATCTTTTACTTGTTCGAAAGCAATCGAAACGCCAACGCCCGGAACTACTACGTATTCAAAAGTGTTGAAAGCGTAACCGCTACCGTCCGCGCTGAACGCGCCCGAGCTTAAAAGCTCGTTATAAAAATCGTTCTCTTTACCCGAAATGGAGTTGGATTCTTTATAGAATATAACCTGCCCTTCGGATTTATCCGCGCTCATGTTGGCGATCATGTATCTGCTCTTCGTTCCGCTAATCGAAGCAACGGAAAGAGCGCCTTTATAAGTGGAGGGCGAGCCTACCGTGCCCGAATCGGGGTTGGTTACGAAGTTAGTGTTACCTTGTTCGCCGCCGTAGCCAGAGCTGTAACTGTTGCTCGCCGCGGTTATAAGGCTTATGCCGCTTTCGTTTATGGCGTCGTAAACGTTGTTAACGTTTATTTTATCTACGTCGTCGTCATGCTCGCGTGAAAATCCGCAAGAAGAACCGAGCGACATGTTGATCGCGTCTACGTTTAAGCGAACCGCGTCTTCCAGCGCGGCGATAATATCTTCGGTTTTGCCGCCCGCGTCGAGGTCGGGGAACACTTTCATTAAAACGAGCTGCGCGTCCGGCGCGATACCCTTAATAACGTCGTCTTGCCCGGCGATAATGCCCGCGACGTGCGTGCCGTGCTCGGAATCGTAGGGGAAAACGTCTGCGTCTTTATCGGCGTAGTCGTAAGAATAAGGGATTTTATTGCTATACCAAACGTCCGAAACGGTAAGCCCGTTGGTCGTTTTAGAGGCGTTCATAGTAGAAAGCAAGGTTTTGCCCGCGGTATCTGCCTTTGTTAGCGCGCTTTTATTTATAACTAAGCTGCCTTCGTTGGCTTGATCGTACCCCTCGATATTAAACACGCTGTGGCTCATATCGAACCCGGAGTCTAACACGGCTACGACCGTGCCCTTGCCCGTGTAGGTGTGGGGCTTGCCGTCTAGCCCGATAACCTCGCCCGCTTTATAAATACCCGTGTTTTCGTCGATTTCAACGGGGTTATACGCGACCGAATCTTCAACGGTTTGCACGCGGTTATAGGTTTCTGAAAGCGCGCACGAAACGACGCCCGAAGTTTTTTCGAGCTTTTCGAGGTTGCCGTAAGTAGTTTTTACGGCTATTGCGTTGGTAACCGTAGAATAAGTGTATTCTACGCCCGTGATAAGCTTTTTAGCGTAAAGCAAGCTAATAAGGGCTTGTTGTTCGCGCTCTATTTGCGCGCGCAAAACCGTGCCGCCGAACGACTGCGCGTACGCCGCCACCGAAGTAGCGCCCGTGCCGCCCGCGTTAAACTCGTCTATAACCGAGCCGCTTGAAAGCCCTATCATAACGATAACTTCGTCGGTATCCTTATAGCCGCCGTTTTCGACCAAATATTCCGCCTTAATGCGCGATGCTATTTGTTCTTGAGTAAGCTTATCGCCGCTGGTTAAAATTTTTAATTGATTGCTATCACCGTTTGAGGTTAACCCCGAACTTGCGCTAGAACCGCCTTGGGCGCTCGCCCCGCCTTTAACTACGGGAGAAAGCGTTACCCACGCGGTTGAAACGGATAAAACCGCAACCAATAAAAAAGATAATATTTTTATTCGCATATTGCTCCTTTAACCCCTCGCGAAAAAACCAAAAGGGGCGTTAGTAACGTGTTATAATAGTAATGTTAAACGTGATAACGTTAATTTTTTGAAAGATTTTTAACTTAAAACCGCTCGGTTTTATAAACCTCTAACTAAGCCAAAGTTTTAAAAGTAACGCCGCCGCCAAAAAACAGCACGCGATTATGCCCGCCGCGGGCAAATATCTTGCATAAGCCGCCAAAATTATGGCGCGTTTTTCTTTTTTGGTAACCGGAACGCCGTCGTCTTTACTTTTTGCGCCCGTATGCGACTGCACGTTAGACATATCGTACACGGTGTGCCCGTCGTCGACGTAAACGGATTTTTGCTTTTTGCCGCTACGCTTACACACGGTCGTTTTTCTCCGCATTAGCGTTTTTTGCAGATTTTTTAAGCTTGCCGAACGCGTTTTTAACCGCTCCGCACGATTTTACAGCCGCGCGCTTGAACGCGTTCATTTTTTTAAGTTCTTCTTCGCGTTCACGCTCGGCTTGCTCGGCTTGCTTTTGCGCAAGTTCTAAAGCGGCGAGTTCAGCCTCGTATTTATCCTTTTCAGCCAAAACCTTTTGGTCGTAGAGGTGACACGCCACGAAATGCCCGGGGCGCGCCTCTATATATTCGGGTTGTTTAAGCTTGCACGCGGCAAAGCATTCGGAGCAGCGCGTGTGGAACTTACAGCCCGAGGGCGGATTTGCGGGCGAAGGAATATCGCCTTGCAAAATAATACGGCTCATTTTTACGTCCGGATCGGGCACGGGCACGGCAGAAAACAGCGCGCGGGTGTACGGATGCAACGGATTATCGAAAATTTCGTCCGTATTGCCGGTTTCCATAGTGTTGCCGAGATACATAACCAAAATGTTATCGGTTATGTATTTAACTACGGATAAATCGTGCGAAATGAAAACGTAAGTTAAATTCATAGTGCGCTGAAGTTCTTTAAGCAAGTTGATTATTTGTGCTTGAATAGAAACGTCTAGCGCGGAAACGGGCTCGTCGCAAACCACTAGTTTGGGTTTTACCGCCAGCGCGCGAGCAATGCAAATTCTTTGGCGCTGCCCGCCCGAAAATT
The DNA here is from genome assembly GCA_964482115.1 of uncultured Acidiphilium sp. Taxonomy (GTDB): domain Bacteria; phylum Bacillota; class Clostridia; order Christensenellales; family Borkfalkiaceae; genus HGM11416. Next base: position 31,054 of record CAYZWD010000001.1, read on the forward strand.
CGTGGGGATATCTGCCGTAATACTGCGGTTGCAAGCCGCATTTTTGCATTATATCCAAAACGTAAGCGCGAACTTCGTTTTTAGGCACGATATTATGCACTTTAACCGCCTCGGAAATAATATCGCCTACCGTCATTCTGGGCGGAAGCGAAGAATACGGATCTTGGAAAATAAGCTGAATATCCGTGCGGAATTTGCTTAACTCTTTGCGCTTTAGCGAGGTTATATCGGTATCTTCGAACACTATTTGCCCGCCGTCTACGTTATAAAGGCGCAAAACCGTTCTGCCTAGCGTTGTTTTGCCGCAACCCGATTCGCCGACTATTCCGACAGTAGTGCCCTCTTTAACCGAAAAGCTGACGTTATCGACGGCTTTAAGGTAAGAAAGCGGCTTGCCGAATATAGAAGTTTTTATGGGGAAATATTTTTTTAAGCCGCGAACGGTAAGTATATCTTTACCCCCGCGCATGGTAGTATTTTTATCCATTAGTCGTTATCGCTCCCGTAAAGGTGGCACGAAACGTAGTGCTCGTCGTTTATTTTTACTTCGCAAGGATATTCGCCCGAGCACGCCGCGGTGCAAGCCGTGCATCTGTTTTTAAAATAGCAGTTGTTAGGCAGGTTTATGGGGTTAGGAACTTGCCCCGGTATAGAATATAGCGGAGCGTTAGAGTCCGACGTGATGAGCGGTTTGCTTTTTTGCAACCCTACGGTGTAAGGGTGCAGCGGATTATGGAAAATTTCGCTTGCGGAGCCGCGTTCTATAACCTTGCCCGCGTACATAACCACGACTTCGTCTGCCATTTCGGCAATAACGCCCAAGTCGTGAGTTATGAGCATTATCGAGCAGCCTTGATTTTTTTGCAAATCTTTTAAAAGCTCTAAAATTTGCGCTTGAATGGTAACGTCTAGCGCGGTGGTGGGCTCGTCCGCTATAATAAGCTTGGGGTTGCCCGCAAGCGCCATAGCTATCATAACCCTTTGGCGCATACCGCCCGAAAGCTCGTGCGGGTAAGCCGCGTAAAACCGTTCGGGCATGGAAATGCCTACTTTTTTTAGCATTTCTATGCTATAATCCTTAACCTCTTGCTTGCTAATCTCCGGGCGATGCAAAAACGAAACTTCGTCTAGCTGGTCGCCTATGGTAAACACGGGGTTGAGGCTGGTCATCGGCTCTTGGAATATCATGGTTATATCTTTGCCGCGGATTTTGTGCATAGCCTCGGTGGGCATTTTTGTTATATCGTAGCAAAGTTTTTTGCCGTTTTCGGCGTAACCTAGCTCGTCCGTATTAAAACGAATAGCGCCGCCCGTTACTTGCCCTTGCGGGGCTTGAACGAGTTGCATTACCGAAAGCGAAGTTACGCTTTTGCCGCAACCCGATTCGCCAACCACACCCACGATTTTGTTTTTAGGAATACTGAACGAAACGCCGTTAACCGACTTTACCGTTCCGCGATCGCTAAAAAAGCTGGTGTGCAAATCGTCGATTTCGATAATGTTGTTTTCATCGTGCATTTCGGCGGTGTATTCCTCGGGCTTGCGCTTGCGGCGTTTTTCCGCCTCGTAAAACTTCATTTGTTTTACGTTATATTTAGTTATTTCGCGCGCCTCTTTATACGTGAGGTAGCCCGAATTGTTTTTATCGTTACTCATTTTATCCTTAATATAAATAGCTTACTTTCTTGCTTTTGGGTCCATAGCGTCGCGCAGACCGTCGCCTATAAAGTTGAAGCCCAAAACCGCGATTACTATCATTATACCAGCCGGCAACCAAAGGTTCATGTAAGAAGAAAGAATATCCGGTTCTTTAGCGGCGGAAATCATCGTTCCCCATGCAGACTTAGGCGGCTGAACGCCCAAACCTAAGTAACTAAGCGTAGATTCGTATAAAATTACGCTGCCTAGCCCTAACGTCATAGAAACGATAAGTTGCGGCATTACGTTAGGCATTAAGTGAACGAAAATTCTGCGCCATACGGGTATACCCATAACTTCGGTCGCGGTAATGTATTCTTGCTCTCTAAGCGATAAAATTTGCCCGCGAACGAGCCTTGCAACGCCGCTCCAGCTAAAGAACGTTATTATTGCCATTAGCAAATAAATTCGCTGATCGGCGGGAACGTTCCACGAATCGATTACCGCGGAGGCGATAAGCAGTATGGGCAGCGTGGGGATACAGTTGAATATATCTACTATTCGCATTATAACTTGGTCTACCCAACCGCCGAAATACCCCGAAATGCCGCCGAGTATAACGCCGATAAGCGTTTCTAAAATTACTACTATAAAGCCGATTGCAAGTGAAATTCTGCCGCCTTCCATAAGCTTACTTAAAACGTCGCACCCGTTTTTATCGGTTCCGAGCAAGTGTTCTTTGCTCAGGGGTGCTAACATGTTTAAGTCGGTTTTAGTGGTTACGTAAATATTTACTATAACTTCTTCGCCGCCCTCGGGTGTGTAATTCGCGTCTAGCACGGTTATTTCGCTTTTTCCGCCGTAATCGGGCGCAACTTGAAGCTGCCCTTTTTTATCGTATTCGAACCATGTGGGATAAACCACCGGACCTAAAAACGAAAAGGCGAACAAGAAAACTATCATTATAATTCCCACGAGCGAAAGTTTAGAGCGGAAAAACCTGCGCAAAACCAGCCTTGCGGGGCTAAGTTCTTTGTAGGTTTGAACCTCTACGACTTCGCCGACAGCGGAAGCGTTTTCGCTTGCAGTTTCGCCCGCGGTTGTTAAATTAACGTTTTTATTTTCCATGTTAACCACCTAACTTAACACGCGGGTCTACTATCGAATACATTATATCCGAAAACAGCGTGCCTATAACGGTTAAAACCGCCAAGAACATATTGTAGCCCATAACGAAAGGCACGTCGCCCTCGCGGAGCGCTTTATATGCAAGACGACCTATACCGTCTATACAGAAAACCTCTTCGGTAATCATCATTCCGCCGAAAAGCGAAGGCAGTATGCCCGCTAAAAGCGTGGCTATGGGGATCATAGTGTTTCTGAACGCGTGCTTGTAAACAACCGTTTTTTCGGATAAGCCCTTTGCGCGCGCGGTTCTTATATAATCTGAGTTTAAAACCTCTAACGTGTTGGTACGCGTATAACGCATAAGCCCGCCGATAGAAAGTATTACGCTTACGAATATAGGCAAAGCCAAGTGGCTTGCGATATCGCCCAGCTTTTGCATAAAGCCCGCGAACGTAGGCGCGTAAGTCGCGTTAGAGTTTATCAACCCGCTAGGCGGGAAAATCTTAATATCTACGGCGAAAGCCTTAATAACTATCGCGCCGAAGAAGTAAGTCGGCAGCGAAATACCTATCATGGTAAACACCGTAACGGCGTAATCTCGAACCGAATATTGATGCGTAGCGCTCGAAACACCTAAAGGTATAGCTATTAAAAACTGTAAAATCGTTGCAATTATAGCTATTGCGAACGAAATCCACATATTTTCGGCAATAACCGTTCCTACGGGTTTTTCAAACGAGAACGATTTGCCTAAATCGCCCTTTAAAAGGTTGCCTACCCACTTGAAATAGCCCGAAAGCACCGCGCCGAACTTTGCGCCTGCGTTTGCCAACTTATAGTTAGCGCCCGCGGTTATGCTTGCGGAATTGTATTTTATATCGACCGAAACTTTGCCCTCCGCGTTAGAAAGCGTTACGTTAGAACAAACGAGCACGGGCGTGGTTAAATCGCCGCTTTTATAAAACTGGGCGAGATTTGCGTTTTCGGTTTCTATTTTTAAAACGTAATTGCCGCACGTATACGTGCCCTCTACGAAGGTTTTTAAATCGCCGTCCGTTAAAAGCGCGTTGTTATAAGAAATTTCGCGAACCTTGCGGGTATAAACACCCGAAAGGTCTACTTTTTTACCGTCAGCCCCATCGTAGCTAGCTTCTATTTCAATATCGTAATACGCCTCCGGCATAGCCAAACCGTATAGTTCTTTAAAACGGTCTATATCGTCGTAAGTGATGGTGCCTTGCTGTAACTGCGAAGAATATTTATTATCTACATAGTCGTTGGGCATCATTCGCACTAACGAATAAATTATTACCGAAACGCCGAAAAGAACTATAATAGATATTCCTAAGCGCTTGATTATGTATTTTAGCATATTTTAGCCTCTTGCACTATTCCGCCCGCCGTTTTGCAGGCGGAGCGTGCTTGCGTTGTGTTTTTTAAAACCGCCCGTTTTTTGCGCGGCAGCTTTAAAATTTGTTTTTGTTTTGCGCGTTTTTGCGCCGTAAGCGGTTAAACCGCTTATTTAACCCTTAGCGAAATAGAAGTAAAGTCGCTGGTTAAGCCCTTGTAAGAGGTCGGGTTTTGGTTAAAGGTAGAATCGTCTATCTTTTGGCTGTTATAAGCGAACATATCTTGACGTTGATAGGTGGGTAATTCTACCGCAAGTTCCATAACTATATCTAAGGCGTTGGAATAAAGCGCTTTACGGCTATTTTGAACGTCCGTTTTTCTAGCGGCGTCTATAATTCCCGATAGCTCGTTTACAAGCCCTAATTCGTATTTATATTTGTTGCTTGCGTTTTGTAAAATTTGCTTATAGCCCCAGTTCAATACCGAAGTAGCCTTAGAATCTTTGTGGTATACTTGATACATATCGGGGTCGATAGTAGAGCCCCAAGCCGCAGCCCAAACGGTAAGTCCGCCGCTGGAAAGGAGGCTTAACGCGTCTGCCTTAGTGGTAACGGTTATATCGAAACCCCAACGGTTGAGCAAACGAGCCGACTGGAACATCGCGTTCCAAGCGGGGTGGTCTTGAGTTTCGCCCGCAACGGTAAAGGTGTAAGCGAGCTTTTCGGTTCCGTTAGAACCGTTCTTTTGATAAACGCCGTCTACCAGTTTATAGCCGCCCTTCGTAACTAAGCTTTCAATAAATTCTTGTTGTTCGCTAGCGGTAAAGGTTTCGCCCGCTTTTTTGCCCTTAGCCTGTACGAAAGCCTTGTAATCGGGGTCTACCGCGTTTAAGTTAGAAGGAATTTTGCCGCCGATAAAGGGATAATACGCGGTGCTGTTTTCGGGATAAGCCCAGTTGTTTTTAGACATAGAACGGTAAATGGGATCTGCCATCGTGCCGTAATAGTCAACGGTGAGCTGGGTGTTCATGGTATACATTATAGCCCTACGAACGTAAACGCTGGGAACTTTGCCCGCGTTAATACCTATGTAACCGTAACCCGAGGTGCTTACCGTTTTAGCGTTTAAACCGCCGGTTGCTTTAACGTCTGCCAAAGTTGCGGGTTTAGCGTTGGGTTCTGCAAAGTCGATTGAGCCGGCTTTGAGCGAGTCAACCATACGTTGCTCGGTTATAACTTGATATCTTACCTTTTTAATTTTTGTGGTTTTATAGCTCTTTCCGTCGGGTGCGGTAGAAGTAAAGCCGCTTTTACCTAAATCGTAATAGGGGTTGCGCTCGAAGTAGATAACGCCGTTAGAATAGAAATCGCTGGCCTTAATATTTTCGATACCGCCGGAAGACTTGCTTGCCGCGTAAGCGCCCGCGCCTACGGGAACGCCTATTTTATCCGAAGAGTTAACTACGTCCGACAAGAAGCTTTGCGAACCGAATTCAACGCCGAAGTTTTGATCGTAATCGAAAGCGTCTATATGAGCTTTATCTGAATAATAATACATGGGCGCAACGCCTATGCCGAAGTTCCAAATAGCCTTGGGGTCTACGCCGTTGATGGTTATCGATAAAACTTCGCTGGTTTTAGCGGTTCCGTCCGCCTCGTAAGTAACGGCGGGGTAAGTAACGGTGCCGTCGTCTTTAATAACGGTTTTGCCGTTTTCGACCACAGCTTTTTTCTTGGTGAAAGTTACGCCTTCGGTTTTGTTTGCAAACTTAATGCCGCTTATGTTTTTAACGGTGCGGACAGAGCCTTGCTTAAAGAACGCCTCCATTTCGGCGTTTACTAAATATTCGTTTAACGAAGACGAGGTTGCCCAGTAATAAATTACGTTTGTAAACTTAGACGAAGTGGTGTTTAAATCGAAAACGGAGTTTATAGCTTGTTCTTTAGAATAATTAGCCGCCTTAGAAAAATCGTTATCTAACGTAAAGGTCATTTCTTGCTTTTTCTTATTCCAAGTTAAAACGCCCTCGTTATAGAAAAAGGCTTGCGCGTCCGTGGTGAACACTATAGACTTGCCGTTTTTATCGACGGTTACTTCGTCGCCCGCCTCGTTATAGAACTTAATTTCGCTATAAGTTCCGGTTGCGGTGGTGTAGTCGCCTTCTAATTCTTCTCTAAATAAAACTAAAGCTTTATCGTAATCGTTAACGATATTCGCGTTAGCCGCGGTATCATGCGAAGCAAGGTAGCTAACCAACTCAGCGCGAAGCTCGGTTGAGTTAAGCGAACCGTCCTTTTTGCCGATAGCCGCCACCGCCGTAGCCAAAGCGGTTACGCGCGCACTCGCCTTTGTTTGGAATTGAGTGTAGAAGTTATCTTGCTCGCTTTCGTTGGTGCTTTGGGTTCTGTAAGACTTAAGCCCTACTATATCCGTAGAGTAAATAGTGCTGGAACCTGTGTAAGCGGGGTCAAGATATACGTAGTAGTTAAACAATACGTCTTTAATGGTGAGCGGGCTGCCGTTTGAAAACTTAATATTGTTTTTCAGGGCAAAATAATAAGTGGTGGTATCTTTAGCGCTATCGTAAACGATACCTAGGTCTTTGGTTATAACCTCTTCGCTATCGCCCCAAGTGTAGTTACCGTCCTTATCGTTGCCGAGCATGCCGAGCTGCGTCATTCCTACTACGTTGCTATCCGCGGCGTTGGTAGAAAAGAAGGGGTTGAAAACCTTATCTACCGCTGGCGACGAAAACACGAGCGCGTCGGTTTCGTTGTTGTAAACCTTTCCGCTAGGGGTAGACCCGCTAGAACCGGAACTGCCGGGGGTATCCGTTTTGCAGCCCGTAAAACAAGTTACGGCGCTAAGCACTACGGCTAAAACCGCCGTGAGCCTTTTTGAAAGTTTGTTTTTCATTTCTTTCTCCTATATAATAAAATGATATTTTTACCTTTTTTATTTTTTTATCTTTTAAGCACTTTGCGTACTCATGCATGAG
>CAYZWD010000002.1:0-12236 GCA_964482115.1 uncultured Acidiphilium sp.
ACCTTAGCAACCGCCTCTGCGGCGAACTTTTTATCGCAATTTTTGCTATCGTAGTTAGCGCGGCGAATTTGTTCGCGGCGCTGAGCGATATAAGCGGAAGCCTCGTTTTCGAGCGCTGAAACTTTATTTTTAAGCTCGGCGTTAAGCTCGGCAACTTTTTGCGTATCCGCGGCGCAATCGGTTATTTTTTTAGCGTATTCGGTTTTAAGTGCCGAAACGTTAGTTTTAAGCTCTTTCTTTTTATTAAAGATTTCTTCTTTATACGAGCGCGTACCCGCAACGATGCGTTCGCCCTTAAAATAAACGTTACCGCCGGTGGCTTCGTAAAGCTTGATGATGGTGCGCCCGGTGGTGGTTTTACCGCAACCGGATTCGCCAACCAAGCCGAAAACCTCGCCGCGCTTGATATCGAAATTAACGTTATTAACGGCTTTAAGCTCGCCCTTGCCCATTTTAAAATATTGGCAGAGATTTTCAACCTTTAAAAGCACTTCGGCGTTATCGAAATTTCTTTTCATTATTGTTTATCTCCTATAGCGAGTTTTTTCATGCGCTCTATTCTATCGGCAACCTGTTTGGGCGGGTTAACCTTAGGCGCGTTGGGATGAAGCAACCACGTAGCCGCTTTATGCGTATCCGAAACCTCGAACATAGGCGGCTGCTGTTCGAAGTCGATTTCCATCGCGTATTTATTACGCGCGGCGAACGCGTCGCCCTTAGGCGGGTAAATCATGTTCGGCGGAGTGCCGGGGATAGCGTCTAGCTTTTCGTCGGTGTCGAGATCGGGCATCGAAGAAAGTAGCGCCCAAGTATACGGGTGGCGCGGATCGTAGAAAATATCGTCCGCCGTGCCGTATTCTACTATTTTGCCCGCGTACATAACGGCAATTCTATCCGCCATGTTAGCGACTACGCCCAAGTCGTGCGTAATGAATATAACCGAAAGGTTACGTTCGCGCTTTAATTTGTTGATAAGTTCCAAAATTTGCGCCTGAATGGTAACGTCGAGCGCGGTGGTAGGCTCGTCGCAAATAAGAATGTCGGGGTTAGCGGCTAGCGCGATTGCAATAACTATACGCTGGCGCATACCGCCCGAAAACTCGAACGGATATTGATTATATCTAACCGCGGGTTCGGGAATACCGACCTCTTCCAAAAGCTTAAGCGCTTTGGCTTTAGCAATTTTAGGCGTAACCTTATAAACGAATGCCGAAGCTTGCTCTTTAAGATAATCGATAACGGCAACCATTTGCGTTTGCTTATCGAAAGTTTTAACGGCAAGTTGGCGCGAATATTCGGCTTTAAGCCCGCTTAAAATAGCGCTTATTTGCGCAAGCAGCATATCTAAATCAAGTATTGCCGCGGGAACTACCTTCCACGTAGGCTCTTTACCCTTTGCCGTTAAAGCGTCATGCTTAGCGGACTGCTTTTCAAAGCGAGCCTGCTCCTTGGGGTTGTTTTTAATGGCGTGATAATATTTATCCAGCGCCATTTTTATGCTTGAACCGAAAGTATATTCGGTGCTGTTTTTAATAACTTCAAGCTTATTGATAGCGTTAACTACGCCGTCCGTAAGTTTTTTGCACCCCGCGCGAAGTTCTTGCTCGGTAGGCGCACCCTCTTTGCCGCATTTTGCAACGAGAGCCAAAACCCCGTCTATTTCAGCCAAAAGCGCTTGCTTTTTATCTAGCGAAACTTTACGCGCATGCTCTAAGGCGTTAGCGCCGCGGTCGATAAAGTCTAGCATAAACTCTTTATCGAGGTATTCGCGCGTCATTTTCGTTAACTCTTCGATAGGCATATCGTCTACGTTAGCTTCGGGGTTGCGGAGCATATAGTAGCCCAAAGTAAAATAGTTGGGCTTGGGGCGCGCCGCCGCACGCTCTAACATAGCCGAAATATCGTTAAGCGCCTTTTCGCACTCGGGCGAAAGCTCCTTAATTACGCCCTTCGCGCTTGCCGCCGCCGATAGAACGCTCAGCATAGCGTTAACCTCGTCGTTTAAAACGACTATATCGGGGTGAACGGTTTCTTTAATACGGGTTAAAACGTCGTTATAAAAATGCTTGATATCGACGGGCTGCTTTTTAGAAATTAAGAACAGCCTATCGTCTATATCGACTTTTAATTCCTCGCACGCGCGGTGAATGGCGTTATAATTGCTTTCTAAGTGAGTGCTGTTAGTGCAGAACTCGTCGAAAACCTTACACTTTTGCTCGTTTTCAGCCTTTTCAGAATCGTTAGCCGAAATCTCGTCCATATTGTTCTTTATATCGGCAAGCAAAACGTTAAAGTTTTTGCGCGCTGCCTTTTGGCTTGCTTTACCCTTTAAAAGCATAGCTTCGGTAAGCTGTTTGCCTACCTTCATAATGGGGTTTAAGCTAGATAACGGGTCTTGGAATATCATGGCGATTTTATCGCCGCGGATTTTATAAAACTCTTCTTCGGGAATTTTTAATAAATCTTTACCGTCGTAAATAATTTCGCCGCCCTCGACTATCGCGTTGTTGGCAAGAATACCTATAACGGCGCGGTTCGTAACCGACTTGCCCGAGCCGGACTCGCCTACTATAGCTAGCGTTTCGCCCTTATACAAATCGAAGTCGATATGGCGAACGGCTTGAACTTTGCCGTTTTGAGTTCTAAAGGATATAGTAAGATCTTTTACTTCTAATTTCTTTTCCATCTTTTAATCCTCCGATCCTCTTAATTGCGGGTTGAGCGCGTCACGCAGACCGTTACCGAACAAGTTAAACGAAATCATAAGCAACGCCATAATCACGGCGGGGTAGACTACCAAGTAACTGTACGATTGAATGTATTGTTGGTTATTTGCAAGCAATACGCCGAACGCCTGCACGCCTTGAAGCCCAAGGTTTAAATACGCTAATGTAGACTCGCTATAAATGGTGCTGGTTATCATAAGCACGCTCGAAGTAACTATAGTACCTAACGAGTTAGGTAAAATATGCTTGAATATCAATCTTAAGTCGCTAGATCCTAGCGTACGGCTTGCAAGCACGTATTCGCCGCCCTTAAAGCGGTAAAACTGCGTACGCGTTCGCGCCGCGGTGCCCATCCAGCCCGTCAAGCATAGCGCCATAAAGAAAGTTAAGAAGTTGTTGCCCAAGTGCAAAATAGCAAGCGTCATAACTACTATCCAAGGAATGCCGCCTAAAACATCGCAAAATCTTTCCATCGCGAGGTCTACAACGCCGCCGAAATAGCCCGATATAGAACCCCAAATTAAACCGAAAACAAAGCAGAACGCCGCCGTGCATACGCCCAAAATAAGCGAAGTTCTAAGCCCGGTAAACATTAAAGCGAACAAATCCTTACCGTTTTGATCCGTGCCGAGCAAAAATCTCGGTTCGCTATCATACCCTAACTTATAAAAATATGGTATGCTAGTAGTTACCGATTGAAATTTACCGGTTATTGCGTTTGTTTTTGAAGAAATAATTTCAGTTATAAAGAAGTCGGGCGAAATAACGCGATAGGTGTTTATTATATCGGTTTCGTCAAAATCGCAAAGCCCTTGATTTTTAAACGCTTTCATTTCGCTTGCAGAATAAACTACTTCCCTTTCGCCGTATTTGTCTTCATACGTATCGAAAGTGAACGTGCAATAATAAACTTCGGATTTATAAACGCCCCACCTTCCGGTACAAGACCAAAAGCCTTGCGGGAATTTACCGCCGCTATCCTTTGCTAAATTTACAGTGGCTGTGGCGTCGGTAATGCTTATCGCGGAAAGAAGCTCTTCAGCCTCTTCATTTGCGCAATCGATGACGCAATTTTTAATTAGAATATACGATTTCGAATCGCTTAGCGGCTTTAATTCAAAAAACAACTGTGCGGATTCTAAATTTGTTAAACCGTTTTCGGTAAGTTTTGCGCTTAAATCGATATCGTATTCGCCGTATTCGGTGCTCCAATCTTTTAAAAGCACGACGGTTTCGCCGTCTTTAAGAAACACGCGATATTCGCCGAGTTCGCTATCAGAAAAAACGTCTTCGCCTAAAAGCGAAAAACTCAATTTATACTGCCCGTCGCTAGAAACCGCGAACGCGTCGTTAGTGTTAAGCGTTGCTATTTTTTCATCGGCAATATTATTTTCGAACACACAATATCCGTTGCGGCCGACAGACGTAGCCTTATCTATATAAGTAGGCTCTGGGTCGACGTAGAGATCTTTAACCGCCGATTTGCGGAATCCGCTAGGCGTTCCCGTTTTAGAATCGTATAAAATGCCGGTGCTGACAGAACCGTCTCTATTGTATTTTTTTTCATACTTTTTAGTGCCGTCCCAAAACCCGGTGCCGGCGGCAAAAAGCTTAGGCTCTAAAAGGGCTTCTTCCGCGCTAACTCCGTCAACGTCGCTTTGCGAAAAAATAGGCACGAAAATAGCCATTAAAACTATAATGCCCAAAACTATAGCGCCCACTATAGACGATTTGTTTTTGCAAAAACGGCGAAACGCGTCTTTAGCAAAAGAAACCGGTTTGGTTTTTAATTGCGTATCCGAAATCTTTTTGTCGCTGTTAACGAACCTAAAAGAATTTTCGTTAATATTGTATTTTTTCAAATCTGCGCTATTCATTACTTCTTTGCCCCCATTCTTATTCTGGGATCGATAAATCCGTAAGATAAATCGAGAACTACGCCCGCTAGCAAGCTGATAGTTGTAAATATAGCCATATCTACGAAAAGAATATTATAATCTTTATAGTTTAGCGAGCTTATAAACAATCTACCTATGCCGGGGATGCCGTAAAGGTTTTCTAATATCATAGAACCGCCCATAATTCCGATAAATTCAGCTAAAATCGAGGGAAATATGGGAACCATCGCGTTTTTCATGGCGTGCCGCATTATTGCCTGCTTACGGGTTAAACCTTTAGTTCGTGCCAAAAGCAAATAGTCGTTTTCCATAACTTCGCAAAGCTCTGCGCGAACGAACCGACAATAACCGCAAATAGAGCCTAACGACAAACAAAATACGGGTATAACGTAAGATAAAATCTTTTTAGAAGTAGGATCGGTCGGATTTGCCCATTGCGTTGGCAAAATATTACTGTTATAACACAGCAACAGCATCATAAACGTTATTAAAACGAAACTTGGCAGCGAAATAAGCACCATAACCAGCGTAGAAATAATATGATCCGTCATAGTATTCTTTTTAAGCGCCGCCCAAATACCTAACAAAATACCTATCGGCACCGATATTAAAACGGACACGATATTTATTTTCATCGAGGTCCATAACCGCTCGCCGATAATAATGGTTGCTTTTACGTTAGGTTGTATTTTTTCAGAAACACCCCAGTCCCAATGAAAAACGATGTTGCCGAGCCATCTTCCGTATTGTTGCATAACGGGCACGTAATAATAATAAGTAACCATGCCGTTAGATTGCGTAACGAAATCGACGAGTTGCCCGTCTTTAAGCTCTACTTTGCTAGAGGTATAATAACCCAGTCTTACTTGCTCTTCGTAAAACGCGATTCGTTGTTCGGGCTTACCCGTAAACTTTTCGGGTTTTAATAATTTTATAAGGCAAAACGAGAGCGATAGTATAATAAACGTGGTTATTAATGCCAAAAATACTCGTTTTATAACATATTTAGCCATTCCGTGTTTTCTCCTATAGTAGCAGTAAAGGGCAATAAGCCTTATTACTAAGCCCTATTGCCTTTTACCGTTTAGTTTATTGTTTGTTTTAATGTTTGCTAAAGTTCAATACTTTTTCTTACTTTCCGAAAGGAATCGGGCAAGACAAGTAAGTCGAGCCGGCAGCACCTTCGATAGTTACGGTGAAGTATACGTCGATACCTTGGTTATCGGCTACGGGTACTTTATCAACTTCAGATTTGGGAACGTTAACGGTTATCGTTAAAACGTCGGCGTCGTAGCTGGTAGTAATCCATTCTTCGGAAAGCTTCCATTCGTTGTAGGTTGCGCTGGTATCGCCGCCGAATATTACTAATTGGTCTAACTCAAGCAAATCTACCTTAGGATTGTTCTCAATCTTAATGGTAACGTCTACACTTCCGTCGTCATTAGCGGTGTAAGTGCAATCGTTTAACCAATAAGACTTAGAAAGTACACCGTTAGAAACTATCGCTTGTTCTTGAGTTGCTTTATACAAAGCGTCGAACGACCAGCGGTGACCGTTGTATACTAAAGCTTCGTGTAAGGTGTTGGTATCAAACGCCCAGTTCAACGTGAAGTCGTTAGAAATGGTAACGTCGGTAGAGTTAACGTTGAAGAACGAAAGAGGATCGAGCGAGTTGCCGGAAATAGAACCGAAACCAATATCGTATTGACCGCCCAAAATCTTGTCGTAGCATTCCATAAAATCAGCGCCGGTCCAGAATGTTAACTTGAGCTCGTATAAGCCATTGGTTACAGAATCGTCGTTGAAAGCTTCGGTCCAATATTGCGCAACGTATTTGTGGTATCCTTCTTCATGAACGGGGTACATCCAAGCACATTCGAGTTCAATTACGGTCGGTTCCGTAACCGAACCCGGGGTGATTAAGCCGTCGGATTCAAGCTCGTCAAGAGCCATACGGAAATAATCGCGAGCAAGCTCTAAGTCGTAGCCGTAACCGTCGGTTCCCGCAAGCAAACCGGCAATAGCATCTTTATGTTGTTTAGTAGCGCTATAAGAAATACCGTTTTCGGGATCGGACATGTAGTTAGAAGAGAAGTAGTCAACCGAAGGTACGCAGCCTTTTAAGGTTGCAAACGCTTTTCTGTTAAGAGCGTAAGATAAACCTTGGCGGAAGTGCGCGTTAGAAAGCACGGGTTTAACTTCCCAATAATTGTCTTCAGAGGTTTGCGAATAAGAACCGTCTTTGCCGAACAACTTAATCCAAGTTTCTTCATCGAGCGCGTTGACGTTTAGCTTAAAGCAGCTGTCGCCGGAAGAAGTTTTAGCGCGAGGATCGCTGCTGTATTCAGCGAGATAAGTGTCGGGAATACCGCAAGAGTCAATCTTATCGGCTAAGAATTCTTTAATGGTAGCTTCTTTATCTTCTTGAGCCGCCGTTAAAATGTTGAGATGAACGCCTTCGATAGCGTACTTAGTTGTAGCATGTGCATAGTAGGGGTTCTTCTTGAATACGATTTGCTGATCACTATCCCATCTTTCAAGGGTGTATGCACCTAAAGAAAGCGAGTTATCTACGGGAGAAGTAGACTTATCGGAAGAGAAACCGAATAAATTATCAACGCCGACTAACTTAACGAACGATGCGGGGATAGGCATGTAAAGCGAAGAAGAAATGTAATATCTCGCGTAGTAAGGGGTAACCTTAGCGCCTAGTTGGATTTGTAAATAATCCTTGCCGCCTTCTTTAACGAGCTTAACGCCTACGCCGCTGAAATCGTAATCCTCATCGGAAGGAATACCCTTAGGAGCGTTCTTAGTCGCATCGTAATAAGCTTTTGCGCCTGCGATAGAAGCCGCGCCGGTTTGGTTAGAAAGCTCGGTGCCACGATATAAACCGTTAGCTTGGTTTAATAAAAGCTTAAACGCGGTTACAAAGTCTTCTGCTGCAACGTCTGTGCCGTCATAAGCCTTGCGATCTTCAACTTCACTGTTTGTATTATATTTTAAACCGCTGCGAATTTCAAACTTCCAAGTATCGGACTGGCCGTTTGCATCCAAAGGAACGACCGCGATAGGATCTGCCGCGGCAAGTTCGGGTACCCATACGTAACCGTCTTTGGTTTCGTTCATGAAAGTAGTGTAGTAAGAAGCGCCCATATAACCGAACAAGTCGCCTATTTGCGAACCTTGGTCGTTATGGTAAAAAATAGAACCGGGGTCAGACGTTTCAACGGTATGATAATATCTCTTCCAATCTGCGTTTTCTTCGGTTGAAAGATCAGCGGTAATACGACCTTCGGGAAGTATACCGAAACCGTAACCAACTATATAGTTTTCGGAACCGAGAGTTACGCGGGGGTTAATAAGCGAATAACCACCGTTTTCATACAAGGTCATACCGAGCATACCGTTACGAATACCGTATGCTTCGAACTTACCTAATATGTCGGTTTTTTCTGCAGCGCTAAGGCCGGAGAAGTTAAAAATGCCGTCCGCTACGGGTACAGCGGCAACCATATTTTTGACAGCAGCCTCGTAAGCGGCTTTTGCTTTCGTGATATCGGTAGCACCGTTTATAGCGGTTTCACCGGCGGTTTGAGCCGCAAGAACAGCTGCGTCAACGGTCGCGTCAACCGTACCAATCGCGTCTTTTACGACACTAAGGTCGTTCTTTAAATACGCCTTATAGTCGACTAAATCGATGTAGTTCGCTTCTGTCGCGAAAGTTTTTTCACCACCCGGCCCCGGGGCTTCCCCGCCGGTAGAACTTCCGGAACCGCCGCCGTTGTTGCCGCAACCGGCAGAAACAGTAAGCGTTGCGGCCGTGAACAGCGCCAAAGCTGCAGTTAAAAATGACTTCTTTTTCATTTTTTTTACCTCCATAATTTGATAAAAATGATAAAAAATTTTTTAAAACCAAAAGCACTTCTAAATTTTTTTACTTTTAGGTTTTTAACGAATTTAATAGCCCTAGCCCTCCGTTCCGTAAAGCCGCAAGGCTCGTTGTAGTAAAGGGAGCCGTCGCGTATGCGCCCGAGGAATCGTTTAAATAAGCGGAGCGCGGGCAAAACCTTGCCTCTAAGCCTTCTACCGCATATTTCCGAGAGAAGGCGTTTGTAAAAGCAGACGGACGAGGGGGTGCTTTCACGTTTCGCCCGACTTTTGCGCAAGCATCGCCTTATATTTATAATAAGGAACGCCCCGCGCCTTAGTTTGCCCTATTTTGCGATTTTTATATTTTTATGCTTGATTTTTTGTATATTTGCATAAATTTTTCCGCATAAAATAAGGAGTTTTTAAAAATTATGCATATTTTATGAATAAAGTATGTATAATTTTCATTCTCTCAACGGGTTAAATTATGGGGTTATTTTAGCAAAAATGAATTTATATGTCAAACATTTTTCACGCAGTTTTCAAAATAATCGGCTTATTTATAGATTTTTTTATTTTTTTGGCTAACAGAAACAAAAAACGCCCGCGAAAAGCAAGCGTTATAAGTGTTTTTTATATTGGTAATAAAAATGAGTAATTATGCAAAAATCTGTTCGCCGTTCACAAACACAATTTATCTTTGTTCATTTAAGCGAACAACCATCTCGCCACCGCATTTAATCTCGCCACCGCATTTAATCTCGCCGCCGCATTGAATCTCGTCGTAGCATTTAACTTATATAAGCATTTAATTTATATATAAGGCAATCCCCCGCCGTTAACGGTGTTGCCGTTGACGCCGCCCTTGATACGACGGAGGCAAGTTTTGTCCGCACTACGGCTCAACCGCCGAAAATGCGAGAGCGGCAAGGTTTTTACTCAATTTTTCAAAAAACTAGGCTTGTTGCAATAGTTTTTCGATTTTTACGGATAAACACAAAACTTCGGTTGCGGTTTTAAGCTCGGCAAGGCTAGGATAGCTGGGCGCTATGCGAATGTTCGAATTAAGCGGATCGTTATGATACGGGAACGCCGAACCCGCGTCGGTTAAAATAACGCCGCAATTTTTGCAACGCTCCACCACTTGTTTGGCGCAGCCTTCGACCTCGAGCGAGATAAAATATCCGCCGTTGGGCTTAGTCCATCTGGCTATTTCCTTTAAGTTTTTGGTTAAAATTTTATCGACGAGCTCGAACTTGGGGCGCAAAATTTCGGCATGGAGCGCCATTTGGCGTTTAACTCCGTTTAAATCTTTAAAAAAGCGAACGTGGCGCAGTTGGTTAACCTTATCGTACCCGATGGTTTGCACGCCGAGCTGTTTTTTAATAGCTTTAACGTTGGTTTCGCTTGCGGCAAGCGCCGCTATGCCCGACCCGGGAAACGTTATTTTTGAAGTAGACGTGAATTTATAAACTAAGTCCGGATTGCCCGCTTTTTCGCACTCGCTTAAAATTTCTAACAAAAAGTCTTGCTTGTCTTCGTATAAATGGTGCACCGAATAAGCGTTATCCCAATAAATTCTAAAATCTTTGGCGGCGGGTTTCAGCCTTGCGAAACGGCGAACGGTTTCGTCGCTATAAGTAGTGCCGTCCGGATTAGAATACTTAGGCACGCACCAAATACCCTTAACGGCTTCGTCTTTTATAAGTTCTTCAACCACGCCCATATCCGGGCCGTCCGCGTTCATAGGCACGTTTATCATTTCTATTCCGAAATATTCGGTAATGGCAAAATGCCTATCGTAACCGGGAACGGGGCAAAGCCACTTAACCTTATCTAGCTTAGCCCACGGAGTGCTGCCCAAAACGCCGTGCGTCATAGAGCGCGATATGCAATCGTACATTACGTTAAGCGATGAGTTGCCATATATTATAATGTTCTTCGCGGGAACTTCGATAATGTCGCCGAGCAAACGCTTGCATTCTTCTATGCCGCCCAAAACGCCGTAGTTGCGGCAGTCGATGCCGTCTTCACCACTTGTTTGGCGCAGCCTTCGACCTCGAGCGAGATAAAATATCCGCCGTTGGGCTTAGTCCATCTGGCTATTTCCTTTAAGTTTTTGGTTAAAATTTTATCGACGAGCTCGAACTTGGGGCGCAAAATTTCGGCATGGAGCGCCATTTGGCGTTTAACTCCGTTTAAATCTTTAAAAAAGCGAACGTGGCGCAGTTGGTTAACCTTATCGTACCCGATGGTTTGCACGCCGAGCTGTTTTTTAATAGCTTTAACGTTGGTTTCGCTTGCGGCAAGCGCCGCTATGCCCGACCCGGGAAACGTTATTTTTGAAGTAGACGTGAATTTATAAACTAAGTCCGGATTGCCCGCTTTTTCGCACTCGCTTAAAATTTCTAACAAAAAGTCTTGCTTGTCTTCGTATAAATGGTGCACCGAATAAGCGTTATCCCAATAAATTCTAAAATCTTTGGCGGCGGGTTTCAGCCTTGCGAAACGGCGAACGGTTTCGTCGCTATAAGTAGTGCCGTCCGGATTAGAATACTTAGGCACGCACCAAATACCCTTAACGGCTTCGTCTTTTATAAGTTCTTCAACCACGCCCATATCCGGGCCGTCCGCGTTCATAGGCACGTTTATCATTTCTATTCCGAAATATTCGGTAATGGCAAAATGCCTATCGTAACCGGGAACGGGGCAAAGCCACTTAACCTTATCTAGCTTAGCCCACGGAGTGCTGCCCAAAACGCCGTGCGTCATAGAGCGCGATATGCAATCGTACATTACGTTAAGCGATGAGTTGCCATATATTATAATGTTCTTCGCGGGAACTTCGATAATGTCGCCGAGCAAACGCTTGCATTCTTCTATGCCGCCCAAAACGCCGTAGTTGCGGCAGTCGATGCCGTCTTCACAGTTGAGGTCTACCGTAGAGCTTAATACGTCCATCATTTTCATAGATAAATTAAGCTGGTCGTTGCACGGCTTCCCGCGCGACATGTTTAGGTTTAACCCCATCGCTTTGTATTCTTCGTATTCGCTTAACAATGCTTCGAGTTGCTGTTTTTCGTTTTCGGTCATGTTGCCGTCCTCTTTGTTTTTTGGTGTTTTTTATATAATTTTTAACGCTCGTTTTTTTGCGTTTGGCTTTAATTTTTTAACGTTTTACTTTAATATTTTTTTAACCGCGTAAAATTTGATTTTAGAAGGCGCTATTCCGTAAAGTTTAAGCAAAAAATTACGGTTTATCGAATATGCGAACCTCGGCTTTTTAGCGCGTAAAATTTTAAGCGTTTTTTGCGCTAGGCGCTCGGGCGTAACGCATTTCGATTCGACTGCGTTTACTATTTTTCTAAACCGCTCCGCACTTACGGAATAGTTTTTCGTTTTTTCGCAAAATTTATCTAAAGCCGCGGTAGAAGCGCCGAGCATGCCCGTTTTTACCGCACCCGCGCGCAAAACCGAAACGTAAATTCCTTTTAACTGAAGCTCCATTTTAAGCGAGTGCGCGTAGTTATCCAGCGCGCCTTTAGTAACGCCGTAAAGCCCCGTAAACGGCAGGGGCGAAAGCGTTGCAAGCTCGCTGGTAACCGTTATTATTCTTCCGTTTTCTCTTAAAACAGGCACGAACGCCTCGTTTATATAAAACGCGCCGAAAACGTTAATTTTAAATATTTTTTCAAAATCTTCGGGCGGTATTTCTATAAGCGAATCGAGCGTGTATACC
>CAYZWD010000002.1:12246-13807 GCA_964482115.1 uncultured Acidiphilium sp.
GTGTATACCCCCGCGTAATGTATTATAGCAAAAAGTTCGGCAGTCGTTTTTTTAACGGTTTCCGCGCAGCGCAAAACGCTTGAATTATCGCTTACGTCACACTCTAAAACGCTAAGTCGAAAACTTTCTTGCTCGTTTAACTGCAGCGAGTTTCGTAAATTTATCACGCTTTTATCCAGCGCGAAAACGTAATATCCCTCGTTTAAAAGCAGCTTTACGGTCGCCCTGCCCATTCCTCCGCCCGCGCCCGTTACCAAAACGAATTTTTTACACTCCGTTACGCTCTCCGTTACACTCTCCATTACGCCCTCCTTGAATCACGTTTTTCTTTTTGCGGTTTTTGCCGATTGTTCCACAACTTTTAACAGTTTTTGCCGCTTTTGCATTTGCCTCAACTTTTTACGGATTTTCGGTTTTTTAAACCCGCAAATCGATCTCTTATTTTTCGGCTTTCGCGCAGTTCTCGACTTTTTTCTACTTCTCGCCGAAAAAAGCGCCGTTTTAATTTTGCTCCGCAGCCATAATGCGCTTATACATATCTTGCATTTTTTCGTCGATTTCGGCTATTTTGTTAGAGCATTCTAGCATTTCTTCGTTAATACCGTCCGGCAAGCGCGAACTATCCACCTTATAACTTACGTCGTGCTCCAAACTCGCCCAAAAGTCCATGGCAATGGTGCGTAGCTGAACTTCGACCACCACGTACTCCGTGCGGTCGGATAAATACACGGGCACTTTCAAATCCAAATGCAGCGAACGATACCCGTTGTAGTTGGGCGTTTTTATATAATCTTGCCGCTTTACGAGTTGTAAATCGGTTTGGCGAAGCAGCATTTCCGCCACGCGATAAACGTCGTCTATATAGTTGCACACCACGCGCACGCCCGCAATATCGTTAAGATTCTTTTTTGCGGAAGCAATCGTCATCGGCACGCCTTTTTTTATCAGCTTGGCAATTATGCTTTCTGCCGATTTTAACCTGCTTTCTACGTGGTGAATTGGGTTTCTGTCGTAAAGCACGTTAAACTCGCCGTTTAAAACTTCTAACTTAACCTTTAATTGCTTTACCGCCGAATCGTAAAGGTTAAGCATTGCAAGATATTCGTGCGAACCCGCGTAAAACGACGATATATCGCCGTTTTTTATTCCGTTTGACCGTTTCGTCATACTTCCCCCCCACCTTGCGCAAAGTCTTTTATCTTTTATGGTTTTTTTAGCTTTCAGATTTTTACCGATAGCATTTTAGCATAAATTAGCTTTTTTTTCAAGCAAAACCCGCAAAGCGAACGCATTTTTCGGGCTAAGGTTTTTAAATGCTTAATATAACTTTTTTTTAGATATTATTTTTACCGCTTTAAAACGTGCTTTAACGGTTTTTCAACAAATCGGCTACTGAAAGATTTTAAATTAAAAGATTTTTTGCTTTCAAAAAGCTTGTAGCGCGGTTAAAAACACTTAAAAAACTAAAATAAAAAGCCCTTTCCGATATTTTTTTCGTCAGAGGGCTTTTCGTTGGATTTTTCGTTGGATTTTTTAAAAAATTTAAAAAGTTTATAAGATT
>CAYZWD010000002.1:13907-20093 GCA_964482115.1 uncultured Acidiphilium sp.
TTTTCGTTGGATTTTTCGTTGGATTTTTTAAAAAATTTAAAAAGTTTATAAGATTTTTACAGCGGGAGCTCAATCAGGCGGCACGAATAAATATTCGCGATATACAACCCGATAATTTTCTTTTTAAGAACCTTTTCGACGGCGAGCGCGTAAAGCCTAAGCTGTTTTTCGTAACGCGAAACTAAATCTTCGTCGTTTTTAAGCGCTGAAAATTTATAATCGACTATAACTGCTTGATCGCCGCGCACGGCAAGAAGGTCTATTATGCCTTGCACCAAAATTTGCTCTTCTCCGCTATAATCTCGCTCGACGTAGCTAGCGGGCAAAAGCGCGGTAAAAGGCTGTTCTTTATAAAGCTCGAACCCGCTAAGTTCTTTAAACACGGGCATTTGCAAAATCGCGTTAAGTTTAGGCAAACTTAAAAGTTCAGCCTCATCTTCGCTCATCAAACGTGCGGCTATAAGCCCGTTAACGGCACTTTCGGGCGGCAAAGAAAAATCGCAAAGCTGCAAATATTTATGGTATGCAGAACCTATTTTATCGTCTGTTTCGCCAAATATCGGCGCGTATTCGAACGGGTGCGAATCTTCCTCTTCAAAGCGCGCGGCTGCCGTTACCGAACGCTTTACCGAAATTTTTTCGTCCGCGATAAAGGGATATTCAAAACTTAAATTGCGCTTGATTTTATTTTTTAACTCTTCGCTAGCCGCGCCCGCCAAAACGCGGCGCGCCTCGGTTTTTTTAAGCGCGGCAAAGTCTTTTTCGTCGCTAACTTCAATATTAAAATCATTAAAATCGCACTCTGCAAACAAATCGCAATACGACGACGAAAACAACCCGTCCTCAGCGCCGTGCACGCTTTTGACGGGAAAAACGGCAGCCCCTTTTTGAACGCCGACGGTGCCCGTTATAAACAGCCTGTTTTTAGCGCGAGTTAGCGCGACGTAGAGTAAGCGCGCCTCTTCTTCGCGCATGACGATAAGTTTTTTAAAACGCACGTATTTACGGAACAAAGTTTCTTTAATTATCCCGTCCGTAACGTCGTTAAGCTTAAGTGCCACGCCGTATTTTTTATCTATAATCATATCGGCGCTTAAGTCGTCCGTCTTGTATTTTTTGTTAGCGCCGCCCAAAATAACCACGGGAAATTCAAGCCCCTTAGAGGCGTGAATACTCATAATTTTAACGGCGTTTTCGTCTGAATATTCAAGCGAAAGCCCCTCTACGGTTTTTTCCATGAGCGGCAAAAACTCTTGCACGGTGCGCTTTTTAGCCCCGACGGCGTCTATAAACAAGTTAACGCGCGCTAGTTTTTGTTCGCCTAAGCGCGAAGATAAAAATTCAACGTCTAGCCCCTTTTCTCTAACGACTGTTTCAAGCAACTCGTCGCACGGCATAAACGCCGAAAGCAAACGGATTTTGTTAATATATTCGTCGAACGCGCGCAGTTTTACGCTGATATCGTCGGTTTTTTCGCTTAAATACGCGCGGTAAGCCTCGCAAAAACTAAGCGCGGGGAACTCCGTTCTTATTTTTAAAAGCTCGGCTTCGGAAAGATTGCCTATAGGGCTTTTTAAAGCGGAAACTAGCGGTATATCTTGGTTAAAACAACCTATAAGCCTTAAAAAATCGGTTAAAAAAGCTATTTCGGGGTATTCGCCTATGCTTTTGCGCGACGAAGCCGCCACCGGCACGCCCGCTTTTATAAGCTCGTTAACGAATTTATCGCCCGCATCCTTGGTGCTTCTAAGCAAAATAGCGCAATCGCCGAAACCTATTTTTCTAAACGAGCCGCTTTTAACGTCGAACATAGTTTGCCCCACCGCTTCGGATATAAGTTTGGCGGCAAGCTTGCCTTCGGCAAACCCCGCGGCCTCTTTTTTAACCTCTAAGTGTTTGGTTACGCCGTAAACGCCGTTCGGCAAAAGCGTTTCGCCCTTGTCCGGCTTAATAAAAACGCCCCTAACCTCGCCCTCGTCGTCGGGATAGCCGCCACCGAAAGTCATGGGGCTTTTTTTATAGTCGATTCTTCCGAACCTTTTAGTCATTACGGCAGAAAACACACCGTTAACGAAGTTAATAACGGGGCGAGAACTTCTAAAATTCTTATCGAGCGAAAGCGCCGTGCCTAAATTCGGGTTGCGTTCGTAATCATCGAACTTATCGGCAAAAATATTAGGGTTACACCCGCGGAAGTTATAAATACTCTGCTTTACGTCGCCGACCATAAACAAATTCCCGCGCGAAACGCGGCTTAAAAGCGCCTCTTGCACGCCGTTGGTATCTTGATATTCGTCGGCAAAAACGTATTTATAGCGCGAAACTACCTCTTCGCTAATTTGCTCGTCTTCTAAAAGTTTTAACGTTAAATGCTCTAAGTCGGAAAAGTCTACGACGTTTTCTTCACGCTTTTCACGCGAGTAATACTCCGAAAAACTTTTTACGAGCGAACTTAGCGCGTTATAAACGGGGCGCAAGCGCTCGGCACGCAAAAGTTCTTCTTGCTCGCTTTCGCCCAAAAGCTTTTCGAGCGATTCAAAAAACGGCTTGAAACTGCCGTAATAAAACGCGCGCAATTCTTCCACGTCGGGGTCTTTTTTACTTTCGCGCGGATAGGTAAAACTCGCGCTTTTTACATGATGGCAAATTTCGGAGTAACTGGCGTTAGGCGTAAAAAATCCTAGCGCTACCGAAAGCTCCGTGCTAAACTTGTAATATTTACTGCTTGGGTTTATATCGCGCGATATTTCGTTTAAGTTGGCGTTAAGCCGCGCCGCTGTTTCGGCGCACTCGTTAACCACGCTGCTTATAATACGTTTTACGCCTTCGGGCGTGTAATAAAATTCGCCGTCGTTTAAAATTTGCTCGGGCGAGCGTTCGGCTATAAGTACGTTATAAATTTTAACCACGCGCTCTTTTAAATCTTTATCGCTGCGCTTTTTAAAATATAGCGGAACGAGCAGCTTTAACCGCTCGTCGTTTTTTTCGTAAAGATCGTCGAAAAGTCGGTCTATAGCGCGATTAACAAGCAGTTCGCTCTCTTTATCGTCCGCAACGGAAAACGCCGAATCCAGCCCCGCGCGATAGAAAAATTCGGTTAATAAATTCTTGCAAAACGCGTGCACGGTTGATATATCCGCAGAGGGCAAAAGCTCTAACTGCTTATAAAGCCGCTGAACTTTTTGCTCGTCGTTCGCGCTTTTTTCTATTTCGGAATTTAATGCGCTAAGCAATTTTTGCTTCATTTCGCCCGCCGCCTTAGAAGTAAACGTAACGCACAAAATTTCGTTTACGTCCGCCTTGCCGCTAAGCACCAACCCCACCACGCGCGATATCATAACGAAGGTTTTGCCGCTGCCCGCCGAAGCCGAAACCAAAACGTTTCCGCCGTCGAAATTTATTGCGCGCGCTTGCGCCTCGGTAACGTTAGTTTTCATGCTCCGCCCCCTTTATCGTATCGCTCGGCTTACTTTTTTTATTAGCGCCGCCACCGCGCTCTTTATTCTCGGTTGCACCCGATTTTTCATACTCGACAGCCGCAGAAATATCCCCGCTGACGGCGGCAACGTCGCGCCGCAAGCCTTGAATTTCTTCGTCGTATCCGCAAACGCCGCGGAACTTGCAATATGCGCATTTTTCGCCGTAAGGCGAGGCGACTATTACGCCCTCCTTCATTTCGGCAAGCCCTTCCGCGGCAACCAGCCTAGAATATTCGATATAGTCGTTAAACTCGCTTTCGGATAAAAAGTTTTTATTTTTTTTAATCACGCCGTTGGTTACGCTGAAGTTTGCGTCTATAAACTGTTCGCCGCCGCTCGCTTTGCCTTTATCCAACTCGATTACGGTTTTTTCGTCTAACAAAGTTCGCCCGCACATTTTCATGGTAGGCGTTTCGCCCTCTTTTGCAAAATTATCGGCAATGGGGAAGTAATACGCGCCCGCCGTTTTATATTTATCCGAAAGCGCGCCCGCGTATAAAAACAGTTGCAGTTTGTTACCCGCGTATAAATTTTTATCTATATCGGCGGGTTTAACCGAACCCGTTTTATAATCAATTATCCGCATTTTTTCGCCGTAGAGGTCAACGCGGTCTATTTTGCCGCTTATTTTCATTTCGCCGTGGCGCGTTTTAACTTTGATGGGCGGATATTTGCCGTGCCCGAAGTCCGCCTCTAACAGCGCGGGCTTGAATTCGGAGTTTTCACACCCGCGATAAGTATCGGCGCAAAAACGCACGGCTTCTTTTTTAACCAGCTCGAACGTATTTCTACCGCGCGCCGAAAGTTTATACCGCGCGTATTCTTCGCCCGAGCCGATCTCGTTAAAAATTTGCTCCGCCATTTTACGCGCGCTTTTTTCGTCGTTTATTTTGCCGTTTTTAAGTTCTTCAACGAATTTTTCGGCAACCAAATGCACCATCGTGCCTAAATCTAACGCCGCGAGGTCGTTTTTTTCGCGATCTTTAAGCTTTAAACCGCGCTCTAAAAAGTTGGCGTAAGGGCACGCGAAAAACCCCTCTATGGTCGTTGCCGAAGCGCCGTTTTTGATATAATCCGCACCCTCGACGCAATAAGCGGTTTCGCAGTTAGCTTTATCTAAAGCGGCAGCCGCGGCTTGCGCGCTGCCTGCGCCGACGCAATCGTCGTTTTCTTCACAAAGCGAATAATAAGCGCCGGGAGCGGAAAAATCGTCGGTTTTGCCCTCTTTAAAATCGCCCACCCCGCGCGAAAACGAAAATAACGCCGAGCGCTTACTCAAATACCCGAGCGCAAGATAATCGTTATACCTGTTTTGCCCCGCGCGTTCGGCGGATACCGCCATGCTTTTACAGTCCGCCACCACGGCGCGGGTTCCGCCGTAAGCAAGCAACGCCCCGCTGAAAATTTCGGAAGGTTCTTGAGCTCCGTCGCTTTGCCATGCCGGGTAAGACAAAAACAACTCTTTAGAAAACGCCGCGGCGGCAAAACACGCGTTCTCACGCGCGCGGCGGTTTACTTGTTTTATTTTAGGCTCTACCGCGACGGATATATCGTCTAATTTTTTTAAATCTTTATCGCAAAGCAAAGCGCAATCCGCCTTAGCAAGCGGCACGCTAGAAGTTAAGCCTGCCATAAACAACTTTTCGTATTCTTTATACTTAACCGCGCGGAACTCGCCTATAAACACGCAGTCGTTATACTCGGGAATAAGCGCTAGCTTGCACGCCGTCATGCCCGAAACTATAACGTTAGAAACCTCTAAAAGGCTTGCGGGCTTATCGCCTAAAAGCTCGCGTATTTCGTTTAGAACGTTTAAAAATTTATCGTAGGCTTGGGCGTTATAGGCGGCAAGCTCCTTTTTATCGGCTTGCTCTAACCCCGCGCCCAAAGTTTGCACGTTTTTTTGCGCACCGCAAAGCTCTAGCGCCCGCTCTATTGCCAAAACCGCGCTTGAAAACGTAGTTTTTGCAGAAAACGGCGCGATTTGCTCGCACACGGTTTTTCTAACTTGCTCAAAGTCTTCGAGCTTTTCGCACGGAATAATAAAGGGCGAATTTATTCCGCGGCGGCTGAACGCGTTTTTTACCACGTAGTTTTCAAGCTCGTCCGCAAAACCTTTGTCCGTTAAAAACGCGGGGTTAGAAATTACCGATATAAACGCTTCGGGCGTTTTTTTCCGCGCAAAATCCATAAGCGACTTAACCAGTAGCGTTAGCGGGTGCTTTGCAAGGCTTACGGTTTCGTCTATAAAATACGGAATGCCGTAATCGCCGAACACGCGCTTTACGGTAACGGAATAGTCGGCGGGGTTTTCGACGGCGACCGCGAAATTTTTGTATTTTTCGCCGTTTATTACGCGCGCTTTTATAACGCGGGCTATATGCTCTATTTCTTCGTATTTGTTTTGAGCTTTATAAAAATATAACTTTTGGTCTTTTAAGCCGCTTTTTTCGGATTTTTGCCCGTTTTCGGCGGAGTTTAAACTTTCTTTCTCCCCCTTACTTAAAAACGCGGGGTTATATAGTGCGGAAAGTAAATAACTTTTTTGCGGGTTTTCGCATTTTTTTACTTGCGGAGCAAAATTTTCGGTTAAAAAATTATAAAGCTCGTTGGTGTAAACCCGATCGTTTTCGCCGCTCGCGATAACGAACGACAAGCTTTTTGCCGTGCCGCGCATAGCTTTAAAAATTTCGCATAAGGTTTTGTT
>CAYZWD010000003.1:0-19038 GCA_964482115.1 uncultured Acidiphilium sp.
ATATTATATCATATGCGCGCGCGCGTGTAAAGTTTTTTTTGGTATTTTTAAAATAAAATTTTTTGCGCTTTAGCCTTTTTAAGCCAAATTTCGCCTTAAACGGTGTTTTGCGCCCTTTTTTAAGCGCGCGCAAGCCGCAACGCACTTAAAGCTTTAAAGCCCTTTACGAGCTAAACCACGCGCAAAAACGGCGGCTTATAAAAACAACCCGAAAGCTTTTTACGCTTTGGGGGTTATATCTCACTAACGGTCAACCGTTAGCGAGCCGATGAATAGTGATTTTTAATCGCGCCGACCCGCTTATTTTTTATATCGTTTAAGGCTTTATATTAAAAAAGAAGCCCGAAAACGGGCTTCTTCAACGGCGTTTTAAATTTTTTACCGTTTTAAATATCGTTAATAGCGGTTATTAAGCGTTGCTTAACTATTTCCAGCTCGGTTTTAAAATCAACCTCGTCCGAAAAAAGTACGGGCGGTTTTTCAATAATTTTTCTGTTTTTATCGTCGATAACGAGCGGCACGAATTTTAAATGCTTGCCGTACTTTTTAAAATACAGCTTTTCGAGCGTTAAAAATCCGGGGTAAATATCGCTGGGCTCGCCGTATTTCGCCTTATAGTTTTTATCGGGAAAAACGGCTATATCTTCACCCGAAGAAAGGCAATCGAAACTCTTTTTAACGGTCGAAAACAGCCGCGAATCGTCGCCGCGGTAAACGGGAATAAACTTGCCCGAATTAACCATTTTAGGCACCATTCCGCCCGCCACGAAGGCAAGTAGTTTTTTATTGCGGTTGTTCTTGAAAGTTACGTTATAATAATGGTTTTTCGCGTCTTTTTCGGTGAAAAAAACGTTTAAAACCATAACATGCACGTCCTTTTTAAACGAACGCACTACGGTTAGCGGACCGTGCAGGTTCAAATGGCGGCATACGTAAACGACGGGCTCGCCGTAATCGGTAAGCTCGGCTTTATATTTTGCCCTAGGCGTAAAAAAGTTAGCCAAGCGGCGGCAATTCTTAATGTAACCGCCGTAAAAACCCTTTTTTCTCATGCAAACACCCATTTTTGCTGAATTTTATACGATATAAGCGCTACGCATAAGTCTAAAACACCCTTAAGAAGCGTTATAACAAAATCTGATTCGAACGCCAAACTCAAACCGAACGCAAACAAATACGAGAGCACTAAGTGCCAAAACCATACTAAATAATATTTAAAAATTTCGATTTTGCCCTTGCCGCCGAACACGAATTTATAGTTAAGCGTAAAGTTTAACACGGAAGAAACTACCCGCGCCGCCACCGTGGATAAGAGCGGATCTAGCGCGGCGCCGGCCGCCGTAAATACGAATTTTGAAAATAAGTAAAAGGCTACTACGTCTAACAACGCGGACAGCGCCGACGATAAAAAATACCACCCGAGATTGCTAAACAACACACCCATAACGCGGGCGCTATCTTGAAGCGTGCGAAAATGCGAAACCTTTTCGGGTTCGACTTTTTCGACTTTTTCGACTTCTTCGTTTTTTTTAGAGTTCTCGATTTCTTCGGCTTTTTTAGAGTTTTCGATTTCTTCGGCTTTTTTAGAGTTTTCGATTTCTTCGCTTTTTTTCAACGATTGTTCGTAAACGGTGGTTACGGGCGTTTCGATAATAGGAACGCCGCGTTTTTGCATTTGAACGAGCATATTCATTTCATATTCGAAACGCTCGCCCTTTACTTGCAATAAAGGCCCTAAAAGGTCGTAAGAAAAAGCGCGCAAGCCCGTTTGCGTATCTTTTAGGTTAACGCCGTATAAAAACCCGAAAAGTTTGCGGGTTATAATATTACCGCGACGGCTACGTTTGGGCACTATAGGGTCGTCGAAATCGCGCGAGCCGAGGTGCAACGCGTTAGGCTGAGCAAAGGCGCTTTCACACACTTTTAAAACGTCGCTTATTAAATGCTGTCCGTCGCAATCGGCGGTTACAAAAACGTATTCTTCGTTGAAATTTTGCTTTAAATATTCGAATGCGCGGCAAAGCGCGTAGCCTTTGCCGCGGTTATCGACGTAGTCTATAACCGTGCAGCCGTTTAAACTTTTAAGTTTTTCAAAAATCGGCGCGTATTTTTGCCCGCTACCGTCGTTTACGACCACTAGGCGCGGGATTATTTTAAGCAATTCTTCCGCGTAGCCTACGAACGAGCAAGGCGGCTCGTACGCGGGAATTATCGCCACTATTTTTTCGGTGTTATAAGTCATTTGACGCTCCGTTCGTTTTTTCAAGATGATCTAATATAATATCGCTAGCTTGTTCGCTAAGCTCCGTCGTTTTGCATTCGGCAACATGTTCTTCGTCGAATACGCATAAAATGTCCACGTAAACCGTGGTTCTTCTAAAAGGAAAACGTTTGCTTATTTTTTCGGTATTTCTAACGCACGCAACCACGACGGGAATTTTTGCGTTTTTAGCAATTTTAAACGCGCCGGCTTTAAACGGTAGTAACGTTCGTTCGGTTTTATTTCTTGTACCCTCCGGGCAAACACCGACCGAAAATCCTTCTTCAACGCGAACGCAAGCGTCTTGTATCATTTTAACCGCACGGCGCGCATCGTCGCGATAAACGGGCAAATAACCGTATTTATGTATAAACCCGCCCGCTATGGGTATTTTGAAGTTTTGCGGCTTGCTTAAAAATATTATGGGCATGCGCTTAAAAACGCTAGACAAAAGCATAGTATCGAAGTTAGACTTGTGGTTGACTACGAACAAATATTTTTTGCTTTGATCTACCTTTTCTAAGCCGCTTACCTTTACATCGGCGCCCGACCAAAATATTAAAAACTCGTTAACTAAATTAAAGGCGTGCCTATAAAAACTTTTCGGATTTTTTACGGGTTTTTTGCGGTTTATAAACGCGTCGTAAACGAGCAAAAACGCAAAAAACAAAAGTAAAACGCCTATAAAGCACCCTATAAATATTAAAATCGGAACGTAAAAATACTTAATTTCCGGCACGGCGTTAGTAAAAACGCATAAAGCCGCCGTTAAAATCGCGCTTATTAAAAGCGCCGCAATATTAAGCATTTTTTTGCGGAGCAAAAGCCTTTGCCGCCGTTACCGTAAAACTTACCGTAAAACTAAAAATGTTCATGTCTTTCCTTTTCGTGCGTATTTTTTACGCCGCCTTTTTCGTGCAGCATTTTTATGCCGTTTTTTTACGCCGCCTTTTTTCGTGCAGCATTTTTATGCCGCGGAATAGCCTTTTGGATAGAAGGCGACTTAGAGATAATAATTTAGCAAAAAAACGGGGTTCTGTGCGGCTAAAAAATTAAACGAATCAGCCGCATTCGTTCAATAAAAACGCTTATAACTAGCAAAAAAGGGACTGATTTCGGCAAACAAGCCGCTCAGCCCGATTATGCGCTAGCAATATACGCGGCGAAAAAACCGCGAATTAAGCTAAATTTTTTGAGTTAAAATTACTTAAACCGTGCGGTTACTCTACGTAGCCGTCGGGATTTTTGATTTGCCAATTGAGTTGATCGCGGCACATATCGTCAAGCGTTTTTTGCGCTTCGAACCCTAAATAATCGCGGGCGTAAGTAGTATCCGCGTAGCACACGTCTATATCGCCAGGGCGACGAGCCGCAACCTCGTAAGGAATGGGCTTGCCGAGCGCCTTCGAGAATCCGTTTATCATTTCTAAAACGCTGTATCCTCTGCCGGTGCCTAGGTTTACTATATACAAACCGCTGTTCGTAAGCAATTTATTAACAGCCAAAACATGCCCGCGAGCTAAATCGACTACGTGAATATAGTCGCGAACGCCGGTGCCGTCGGGCGTGTCGTAATCGTTGCCGAAAACGCGAACTTTTTCAAGCTTGCCGACCGCAACTTTGGTAATATACGGGCAAAGGTTGTTGGGAATGCCGTTGGGATCTTCGCCTATAAGCCCGCTTTCGTGAGCGCCTACGGGGTTGAAATAACGCAAAATGCCTATGTTCCAACTGCTATCCGACTTGTAAATATCTTTTAAAATGTATTCGATGAATAATTTAGTAGAACCGTAAGGGTTGGTGGTCGAAAGGGGGAAATCTTCCGTTATAGGAACGCTTGCGGGCTTGCCGTATACGGTTGCCGACGACGAAAATACTAAATTTTTGCAACCCGCGGCGCGCATTGCCTCGGTTAAAACTATAAGCCCGCCGATATTGTTGTGGTAATATTCGATAGGTTTAGCAACCGATTCGCCGACGGCTTTGAACCCCGCGAAGTTTATAACCGCGTCGATTTTATTCTCCGCAAAAATTTTATCGAGCGCAGCGCGATCTAAAATGCTGTTTTTATAAAACGGAATTTTTACACCGCTGATTTGTTCTACGCGCTCTACCGCGATTTTCTTGCTGTTTGAAAGATCGTCTACGATAACTACGCCGTAGCCCGCCTTGATAAGTTCGATGCAAGTGTGGCTGCCTATATAGCCCGCGCCACCCGTTACCAAAATTGTTTTCATATATTGCTCCTTATATTATGCTTGTGCTTTATATTATGCTTGTGCCTTACGGCTTAAATTCGTTTGTTTGCAGCTTGCCTTTAAACTGCTTTTACGCCTCGTTTTGCGCTTCGTTCGCGCCTTTTTACGCCTCGTAATATTTTGCTACGATGGCGTTCATTTCGGGCAAAAGTTTTTCCATATCGGAAACGAGTTTGAACTGCGTACGCGCTCTGTCTAGGTTATGCCCTTCGCGTTTAACGTGGAAGTATACGTCGCCGTCTAGATAGTCGCTTAAAAATCTTATGCCGCATTCGTAAGTCATTAAAATAGCGCCGATTGCGAGGTTATCCGCCTCCGCCTTAGTCATGCTCGGGCGCAGCGCGGACATATAGCCCTTAACGTATTGCTCGAAAAGCGAAATATCGAAGTTGACTTTAGATAAATCTTTTTCGTCCTCCGCGGCGGGGTTGCAACCGAAACGGATCGAATCGCCGAAATCGTAACAAATAGTGCCCGGCATAATGGTATCAAGGTCGATAACGCAAAGCGCTTTGCCCGTTGCGTCGTCTATTAAAACGTTGTTAAGCTTAGTATCGTTATGGGTAACCTTGCAAGGAATTTCACCCGAAGCAAGTTTGTTTACGATAATACCCGTGATGTTTTCGCGTGCGAGAGCAAACTCGATTTCGGGCTTAACGCTATCGCGTCTGCCGGCTTTATTTTGCTCTATCGCGGTGCGGAAATCGTTAAATCTTTTTACGGTATTGTGGAAGTTGGGTAGCGGTTCGTAAAGCTTAGAAGCATCGAACTCGGCTAACAAATTCGCAAAGTTGCCGAATGCAACCGCGCTTTCGTAAAAATGTTCGGGCTTTTCAACGACTTGGTAGCTGGTAGCTTTATCTATGAACAAATAAACGCGAAAATAGTTTTCGCCGTCGCAATAATAATCGCCGCCGTCGACGGTTTTGATAACGGTTAACGACTCTCTGTCCGGATCGCCGCCGCGCGCGGTTATTTTTTCGCGCGAGAACTCGGTTACCGCGCAAATGTTATCCATAAGCCTTTTTACGTCCGTAAACAAGGTGGAATTTACGCGCTGTATAATGTATTTGTGCTCCGCGCCGCCGCAAACGGTTTTTAAAAGAAAGGTTTCGTTTATATGCCCTTCGCCGTAAGGCTCGCACGAAGAAAATTCGCCGCATAGCGCAAATTTTTTGCTTATCTCTTTAAAATCGTATTTCATTTTCAATTTCCTCTTTTTTTCGTTTTTCCTGTTTTTTATAATTTTTTTAAGCGGCAAAACGCGCCGCGTTCGTTTTTTTTGGGGGGGCGTTTATCACTCGCCGCAACTTTTAGCACCCGCCGCAACTTATTCTGAGTTTACGTTTAAAATTTCACACCATATTAAACTTATACTTAAATTCGTCCAACGATAATTATACGCGTGAAAAGCACGCTTGTAAAACCTTTTTTAAGCTTTTTTTGCTTTTTCAGTAAACTTTCACATTTTGTGTCCTTTTTGTGCCTTTTTTATTGTTTTTTAAACGAATTTTCGGCGCGAATTTTTTGCGCGCCTTTAAGTTAAAGACTATTTTCTGTTAAGTCTTAGGCGGGCTAACAGTTTTTGGTCTCCCGCGACCATTCCGCCTCCGATAGCAGCCGCAAAAACGGGTTCTTCGGCTACGTTCGCGTGCATACCCATGCTCGCGTTAAAATACTCGTCTAAACCGGGCACGAGCGATCCCCCCCCCGCGAAATACACGCCCGCTTTGCGAACGTCCGCGCACGTTTCGGCCGGAAGTTTTGCCATAAGCATCCCCGCGAGCTGGAAAACTTTATCGAAAAACGCCGAAAATACGGGATAAATATCGCGCGCGGTTACCGAAACCGCGCGGGGCTTGCCGCTTTGTAAATCTCTGCCGTCTACCACGGCGGCGGTTTCGTCTTTTTCGATAAGGCTGCCTATTTGAATTTTGAGCCGTTCTGCTGTAAGCGCGCCTATTTTTAAACCGAACTCGTTTTCGACGTGAGTAATTATCATTTTATCTATACTTTTGCCGCCCATGTTCACGCTAAAACCCGAAATAGTTCCGCCTAAAGAAACGGCAGCCGCGGTAGTAGTGCCGCCGCCTACGTCTATTAAAAAGCACGGCGTCGTTTCGGATAACGGCACGCCCGCCCCCAACGCCGTAAGCACGGGGGATTCGACGAAATGCACGTTATAAACGCCGCAATCGTTACAAACTTGCTCGTATTTTTTTATTGCACTGTTTTCCGCCCCGCACGGCACGGAAAACAACACGTCCGGACGAACGCCAAGCCGCTTTACGGTTACTTTGTTTAAAAAATTATCGAGCATGGCGGCAGCCGCGCGCGAATTTTCTATGCGCGCCTCGAACACGGGCGATAAAACTACCGTGCCGTCTACCGTTTTGCCTATCATTTTTTTTGCCTCTAGCCCGACGGCTTTTATCTTGCCGCCGCCCGATTCGCTTACCGCAACCACGCTGGGCTCGGACAAAACGACACCCGAACCGAGTTGATAAATATTCGTGTTAGACGAACCTAAGTCTATCGCTAAGGAAGGCTTTCTCATATCTTTTTTTCTCCTTACAACAACCTTAAAAACTTAATTTTCGCACGGCGTTTTTGTGCGAAAGTGCCGTTAACAGGCTTATAGCCGTACTTTTTAAATCACGAACAAACGCCCGCACTAAATAAAAAACTAAATATTAAGCTCTTTAAACAACGAGGCAACGCGCTCTTTCGGGAAGCCTATAACGTTGCTTAAACTTCCCTCGACGCGCGCGACCAAGCCGAACCCGTCTTGCACGCCGTAGCCGCCCGCCTTATCTAGACCAAGCCCGCTTTTTACGTAAGCTTCTATATCATCTTCGCTAAGCCGATTAAAAAGCACGGCGGAGCGCTCCGCCCCGCAAACCTCGCGCAAAATTTCACCGCCTTGCCCCACGCAAATAACGCAGTACCCCGTGAACACCTCGTGCACGTTAGCCGAAAGTTTTTTTAACATTTCGCTCTGGTCTTCGGCGTTTTTTGGCTTTTGCAAAACCTCTCCGTTAAAAACCACTACGGTATCCATACCGATAACCGCATGCCCGCGCGCCTTTTCGGCATGCGTTTTTACTATTTCGCGCGCTTTGCATTCCGCGGTTTTTTCAACCATTTTGGCGCTTGACAGCGTAGTATCTACGACTTCTTCGCCAACGGCGGGAATAATTTCGAATTGATAGCCCATTTCGCCTAAAATTTGTATGCGGCGGGGCGATTTGCTTGCAAGTATTATTTTCATACCGCTATTTTACCACATAACGCGATTTTTGTAAACGCTTTTTAGCTTTTAAAAGCTAAAAGTAAGGCAAAAGCTCGTTAAACGCGTTATATCCGCGTTGCCCCGAAGCGCGGCGCAAAAACTTTAAAAACGGGTATGGATAAAAAAACATTCTAATTGCGATGCAAACGATATAGGTTAATAGTTTTTTAAAGCCGCCAAAACAGGCAAAAAAAACAGCCCCGCTTTAAAAAAACGGGGCTATAGGTCGATTAACGGCTAGTTTATTAAAATTCAGCCGCTAAATTTTTTAATTACATAAGCGAACGGTAAAGCGCCTTGATATCATCTAAGGTAGGATCTTTGGGGTTACCGGGGCGGCAAGCGTCGTCCATAGCGGATTGAGCGAGGAAGTCGACGTCTTCGTCTTTTACGATAGCTTTAAGATCTTGCGGAATGCCTACGTCTTTAGAAAGAGTGCGAACTGCTTCTATGGCGGCTTTTCTATATTCGGCAACGCTCATTTTTTCCGTGCCTTCAACACCCATAGCCTTAGCTATTTCGCGATATTTTTCGCCCGTAGCCTCTGCGTTATATTCCATAACGGTGGGCAAAAGTATAGCGTTGGCAACGCCGTGCGGAGTATCGTAAACAGCGCCGAGCGCGTGCGCCATAGAGTGAACTATGCCTAAGCCTACGTTTGAAAAGCCCATGCCCGCAACGTATTGACCTAAAGCCATGCCCTCTCTGCCCTCTTTGGTGTTTGCAACCGCGCCGCGAAGGCTTTTGGCGATAATTTCAATTGCTTTTAAGTGGAACATATCGGTCATTTCCCAAGCGCCTTTGGTAATGTAACCCTCTATTGCGTGCGTTAACGCGTCCATACCCGTGGCGGCGGTGAGCCCTTTGGGCATGGTAGACATCATTTCGGGGTCTACAACGGCAACTACGGGGATATCGTGAACGTCTACGCAAACGAATTTACGCTTTTTTTCAACGTCCGTAATAACGTAGTTAATGGTAACTTCCGCAGCGGTGCCGGCGGTGGTGGGAACGGCTATAATGGGAACGCTCGGTTTTTTGGTGGGAGCTACGCCCTCTAACGAGCGAACGTCTGAAAATTCGGGGTTGGCTATAATGATGCCTACGGCTTTAGCAGTATCCATCGAAGAACCGCCGCCGATAGCTACTATGCCGTCTGCACCCGCAGCTTTAAACGCGTTTACGCCCGATAATACGTTTTCGATAGTGGGATTGGGCTTAATATCCGAATAAAGCGAATAAGCGATACCCGCACCGTCTAATACGTCTAAAACCTTTTTGGTTACGCCGAACTTAACTAAGTCAGGATCGGAGCAGACGAATATTTTTTTAAGCCCGCGACCTTTGATTTCGGCGGGAATTTCTTTAATTGCGCCCGCCCCGTGATAACTAGTTTCGTTAAGAACTATTCTTGCCATAATAAAACTCCTTTATTATAATTTTTTACTTTTTTATTTTTCCGCAAAGCTTTTTTGCCTTGCTTGCTATTTAAATTTTAACATATTTTTTTGCTTATTGCAATAAAAATTAAAACTTTTTTTTGCGCTCTAATCATTTTTGGTTTTTTTGGGTGTTTTTATTCAACTTTTATCTTTTTCCCGACAAGTAAGTTTATCCGCTCCAACTTTTTCCCAACTCTTTTTTGGGTATTTTTATTCAATTTTTATCTTTTTTCAAGCGCAAACGGGCAATCGGTTTTAATCGCGCAACGAGTTTGCCGCGTCTAGCGCCGCTTGAACGCTAAGCCCGTTTTCGTTTAGTTGAGCGCTAACCGTGGCGCAGTCGGTAAATCCGTCGGCAAGCCCTAGCGTTTTTATTTTTACTTTTGCGCCGATATTTGCAAAAAAGCGCAAAACGGAATCGCCGAACCCGCCCGACTTTACACCCTCTTCCAGCGTGATTATTTTGCAGTTTTTAAAGAGCAAAAGCATGGTTTCATCTAGCGGTTTTATAACGCGCGCGTTTATAACCACCGCGTTTTTAAGCTTTTCCGCCGCTCCTAAAGCTATTTCTAACATTCTGGGCCCGCAAGCAAAAAACGCATATTCCGCGCCGAAATCACCGTTAAAATCGCCGCAAAAACCATTATCGCGGAGCAAGTTGCAATTTTCAGCCGCGCCCGATCGTGCGGCTAAGCCGCCGAAAAAAACTACTTCCCACTTTAAATCTTTAGTTATTTTTTCTTCTTTAAAGTTTTGGGGGTGCAAATTAAAGCCCGAACCGTTCGGATAGCGTATTGCTACGGGATTATTCAGCGTAAGCGCTAAATTAAAGCAGTCTTTAAACTCTGCGGCGCTTTTGGGGCAAAACAAGGTAAGCCCCGGCATTGCCGACAAATAAGATATATCGAACGCGCCTTGGTGAGTTTTTCCGTCGCTACCGACTAACCCAGCGCGGTCTATGCAAAAAACGACGTGCAAGCCGTTTAAACATACGTCGTTTAAAATTTGGTCGTAAGCGCGCTGTAAAAACGCGGAATAAACGAAAACTACGGGCAACCCGCCCCCCGCGGCAACGCCCGCCGAGTACGTTACGGCAAACTCTTCGGCAATACCTACGTCAGTAAAGTTTTTAGGATACTTTTCGCTAAATTCTTTAAGCCCGGTGCCGTCCGGCATTCCGGCGGTTACGGCGACGAGCCTAGGGTATTTTTCGACCGCGCTTTCGAGCATACCGAAAACCGCGCTTGAAAACTCGTTTTTAGATAACGCGAGCTTTGCGCCCACGCCGTGATAGGCGGTGCAGTCTGTTTCCGCGGGGGAATACCCCTTGCCTTTAACCGTGCGCACGTGCAAAAGCGCAGGTTCGCCGCTTTCTTTTATTCTGGTTAATATTTTAACGAGGTCTTTTAAATTATGCCCGTCGTATTCGCCAACGTATTTAAGCCCGAGCTTATCCGCCAGCGTATTAAACGAAAGGGTGCGCTTAAGCCCGTGCTTTATTTTGCGCAAAAATTTACCTATAAAACACTTGCCGAGCGCGCGGCTTAAAAGGTCGTTGGTTTTTTTGTAGAGCTTTTTTGTGGTCAGGTTAGAAATAGCCCTATACAGCCCGTTCGAGTTGGGGCTTATAGACATTCTGTTATCGTTTAGCACCACCAAAAATTTATTCGGCTTTTTATCTTGAAACGAAACCGCCTCAAAACTTTCTCCGTTAAAAAACGAGGCGTCGCCCACGACGCTTATAACGTAATAATCTTCGCCTGCGCTATCGCGCGCGCTGCAATAGCCCAAGCCCGCCGCGATAGACGTGCCCGCATGCCCCGCGGATATGCCGTCGTATTCGCTTTCGCTCAAACTAGGAAAGCCGCTTAACCCGCCCTCCGTTCTTATCGACGAAAATCTGTCGTAACGGTCGGTTATAAGCTTATACGCGTAGCATTGATGCCCTACGTCGAAAAGGATTTTATCCGTCGGAAAATTAAAAACCTTGCACAAAGCGACGGTTAGCTCCACCACGCCTAGGTTAGAAGATAAGTGCCCGCCGTTTAAGTAAGTAACTTTTATTATTTCTTCGCGTATGTCGGCGCAAAGCTCTTCGAGCCGAGGGGCGGTTAAGCGCTTTATTGAGTTTTGATCGTGATTGTTTTGTAAAATACCCATAAACCGTTATATATTTTAGCATTTTTATTTATTTCCGTCAACGAATATCGCGCGCGGGGTAAAAAAACGCCCGCATTACGAATAAACGTTGTGCGAGCGAATTTTGTTTTTTTACGTTAAAAATTTTGCCGACCGATAACCTGCTTTTTGCATCTTTTAGTTTTTTGCGCTTTTTTAGCCGCCGTTTAGCCCTTTTTTAGCCGCCGTTTTAAAAAAGCGCGCAGCTCGTTTAAATCGGGAGAGGTTAAAACGGGTATTATTTCGGCAATTTCTTCCGGAGGTAAATCCCACCACTTAAATTCTAAAAGCAGCGAGGTAAGCTCTTTATCGAAGCGGTCGCGCACGATGCGCGCGGGGTTGCCGACCGCCACCGCGTAAGGCGGAATATCGCTAGCAACCGTGCTGTTTTTCCCTATAATAGCGCCGTCGCCTATTTTAACGCCGGGCATAACGGTTACGTTTTCGCCAAGCCATACGTCGTTGCCTAAAACGGTATCGCCCTTGCTTTGCAAATTTTCAAGGCTAGGGTAAGACTGTTCCCACCCCATCATATAAAACGGATAAGTGGTTGCGCAGTTGCGTTGGTGATTAGCACCGTTCATGGTAAAATTTACGCCCGCCGCTATTTGGCAAAATTTGCCTATTATAAGCTTATCGCCGTAAAAATCGTAACGGTGCGTTACATGCCGCGTAAAAAACGCGTCGCTAAAATACGAATAATCGCCCGCAGTTATTCCCTCGCCTTTAAGCGTAGGTTTAATATTCGTTACGGTTTTGCAGTTTTTAACGGGAAATACGGCGTTAGGATCGGGTATCTTTTTCATTTTAATACAACTAACGAATTTTAGTTTTAAGCAAAAGGCGTTACGCCATTTCGTTAAAGTTTGCTTCAGCCAAAGTTATTTCAAGATTAGTCAATTTGCCGTCGCGCAGGACCGCTATTGTTATAACCTCGCCGGGGCGCGCGCCGAGCATTGCGTCTATCATATGATACATTCTGGTTATGGTATAGTTTTTTTCGCCTATCGTAAGCAAAACTACTTTATCGCCCACCATGAACGACTTGCTTGCCAGCGCCGAAGATATTTCAGTTACGGTAACCGTTTCTACGATTTTATTGTTTTTTGTAAGAGGATCGTATACGGCGGACGAGTTGGATATAGCCAACGTTACGCCCATTATAGCTTTTTTGGGGTGAACGCCCGTTTTGCCCGTAACCGAATATTGCCAAAGCACGTTTTCGGCAACGCCCGTTACTATAGACGCGGGTATAGCGTAGCCGATGTTTTCCATGGTAGATTCAACTACCTTGGCGTTAACTATGCCTATAAGCTCGCCCGAGCCGTTAAACAAGCCGCCGCCCGAATTGCCGGGGTTAATGGCGCAGTCTACGCGCATGCAGCGGAAGCTTATTTCGGTTTTATCGTCCGCGCCGGTCATCGTTATATATTCCGAATCCTTGCTTACGATACCTAGCGAGGCAGCTATTCCGCCGCCGCCGGGGTTTCCTATGGCTATCGCCGTAGACCCGACGGTTACGTCGGTTTCCTTTGTGAATTTTGCGGCTTGGGCATTACTGTTTTTAATAACGTCGCTGCCCGTAACACGCAACACGGCTATATCGTAAGTCATGCTGCCGCCTATATATTCCGCGGCAATAGGATAAGAATATTCAACCGAGCCGCTTGCCGACGACGAAACGTACACGCCCTCTTGCCCGTAAAGATAAAGCTCTATTTTATCGGCTATCTTGTTCGCGCTCACGCTGTTAGATTCGTATATAACGTGGTAATTGGTTATAACGTAGGCGTCGCCCGAAGCACGGTTTACTTTATAAAACACGCCCGCGCCGCGTGCGCCGGTTTCTTGCGTTCTGCCGTAATATTGCGAAGAATACACGGTAAAAGTGCTTTTTACGCTTACTACGCAGTTTAAATTTTCGTTAATAACGGCGGAATAGTTCACTTCGCCGCCGCCTAAATACTCTTCGACGAATTGCAAATAAGTGCCCGTGTAGCCGCGCTTTACAGCCTCGTCGTAAAGGTCGCCCGCGGTGATGGCGGCGTTTGCCCCGTCCTTGCCGCTAGCACCCGTTTCGCCTTTAAGCGATTCGAGCCACTCTGCCTCCGTGCCCGAAAAACCGTTTTTTACGGCTATATCGTAGGCGCTTACTACGTCGTTACACGCGGCTAGCGAAAACGTTGCCACCGCCGCCAACATTACGCACGCGATTTTTTTAGTTAATTTTTTCATGCTTTCTCCTTTGGCGAAAACCGCCTTTTTCAACTTACGCCCATAATTATATAGCGGAAAAGTTAAAAATCAGTTAATTTATTCGTGCAAAATTACAAAAATTTTACTTTTTTTACCCGGACGCAATTATTTATACCGCAAGTAAAAATGCTCGTTTTTAAGACCTTACGCTTATATTATACCCTATATTCAAAATAATATCAAGCTTTTATTTGCAATTTTTTATCGGCTTTTTGCGCTACGTTTTAACGCGCAGTAAAAAAGTTTAGAAAAAACGCTTGCGCTTTGCTTTACAAACGGGCAGGCGTTGTGTTAAAATAGTTTGCGTATTCAATATTTGTTTATTGCGTTTATTTTATTATTCGCTTATTGCCCGAGAGGCGCCCTTAAAATCGGCTTTGCGCGGGCGGAGGTTATATTATGTTCGACTTTTTCACCAAGGCAGAACCCAAAAAGAAAACCGAAAAAACCGTTCAACCCGGCAACGCTTACGGCGAACGCCGCACCGTTAATTTCAATCAGGGCGGCGGCGATACCAATATGGGCGGCTATAAAGTAATTATGCCCCGCTCTTTTGAGGACGTTTCCGGCATAATCGACTTGCTTTCGGTAAACAAACCCGTTATAGTAAACCTTAAAGAACTGCGCGACGATACCGCGCAGCGCGTTTTGGATATGCTTTGCGGCGCGGTTTGCGCTTTGAAAGGCGGCGTTTACGAGCTGGAAAAAAACATATACGTTTTTTCACCCGATTCGATAAGTTCTAACTAATTAAGCCTTAACGACAAAGCCCGCTTAAAAAACGGCAAAAAATAAAGAATCGAACCCCGCGAAAGTGCCGATAATCGACCTATAGC
This sequence comes from uncultured Acidiphilium sp., assembly GCA_964482115.1. Classification (GTDB taxonomy): domain Bacteria; phylum Bacillota; class Clostridia; order Christensenellales; family Borkfalkiaceae; genus HGM11416. Next base: position 14,523 of record CAYZWD010000003.1, read on the forward strand.
GGGGTTTTTACTTTTTTATCTTTTGTTGCCTTCTTTTTTAACTTTTGCGAATTTACTTCTTTTTTAGCCCCCGCGCGATTTTGATATTTCAACTTCGTTGCAAGCCCGCCGCGCAAATGTTTTTGGCTGAAATTATTTTTTAAAACCGCCTTAACTTTTTCGTAAAGCGGCTTATCTATAAACATTAACCGCTCCGAAACGTCCTTATGCACGCACGTTTTGCTAATACCGAATTTTCTAGCAGTGGCTCGCACCGTTGCTCCCGTTCGGGCGATGTAAAGCCCTTCGCGCAGAACTCTTTCCGAATAAGTAAAAAGCATAAACCTATCTCACGATATATGTTTATGCTCTTTTTTATTTATTTTGCGTTATTTTTAAGTTTTGCGCGATAAAAACCGCAAAACGCGTTTTTAATTTTTTATACGCCTTTTTCTATTTACCTAAAAAACGCGATTACAGCGCGCGGTAAAGTTTTTCGCCGTTGCGTTTAAACAACAAAATAAGCACCGCGTAAATTACCGCAAGAAAGGCAAAGCACAGCACCCACGCCAAATAATAATTATGCAAAATTATCATGCACGCAAGCGCGATAGCGGCGAACGGTATTATCATAAGCATTCCCACGACCGAGCATATGGCGACCGAGCTGCCGCGCTTTATAGCCTCGGCGGGGTTTTTCCAATCCAAAAAGGGGTGGCGCATATTAACGTAAAGCCCGAATAAGTTTGCCGCCGCGCAATAAGCCGCTAAAAACACCAGCGCGATTATTATTTCTATCGCCGTACACCCGAAAGCTATTCCCAGCATAATTTCGGCAATAGCGGTTAGCGGCAACGATATAATTAAACCCAATATAAGCTTAGGTTTTAAAAAATCGACGCATTTAAGCGGCAAGCTTTTTATTATCCACAAAGATTTACCCTCTAACGACACGGCGGACGAAGTATAGGTTGAAACGCTTACGAAAAACACGGGAACTAACGGCAAAACTCCGCGCGCGTAAAAGGTTATTTCTTGAGCCGAAACGACTATTTCGCCGTCTGTAATCGCGCTAAAAAACGAAGATACTCCGCCGCTTATTATCAAATAGAACACCAAAACAAAAGTAAGCAGCGGACCTATTATATTATTAACGATAGCACCGGGGCACGCCGCCCACGTTTTAACCTCACGCAAGAAGGTGCATTTCAACAACGAGCTTTGCTTTTGCTCTTTCATTTTAAAATCGCCCGAAGAACGCTTGGTTAATATGAGAGTGTTTACTTTTTTGTAGTTTTTAGAAATGAATAAATAATACAGCGCGCTTACCCCGACGGGCAGTAAAATAGCGGTTAGCCATTGCAAAATTCCGCCGCCTAAAATACCTTTTGCCAAAAAACAAACGGGCGAAAGCGCACTTTCCAGCGCTAAAAACGCGACTGCTATTTGCTCGTCCGAAACGTCGCCCATGCCGAAAGTTAAAAACGCGAAATATAAGCCAACGCCTATAAACGAAAATATTATTCTGGCAATATTTTTACGCTTAACTTTAGCCATTAAAATTGCGGCAAGCGAGCCTATTGCAAGCCCCACGCCCAGCGGCAATAGCGGCAAAACGATAATTCCGCTTAATATCGCGAGCGCGTTTAGCGGCGATATATGCGAAAAAAACGAACAAACGCAAGCCGACGGCAACACTATAACCACGGCTAGCCCCAATAAAAACGCGTATACGTACGCGCTTTTCGCAACCGCCGCGAACGACGGGCGAACCGGGAACGACATTAAAGTTTCGTAATCCTTGCCGCCGAAAACCGTGCCGTTGGCGCCGGTTATGCAAAACGTAAGCGCCAAAAATAAATACAATACGATAAAAACGGCTAAAACCGTGTAAACCTGCATGCCTGACTCGCTTAAAATCATTGCGAACAAAAACGAATACACCGCGGACATAGCCGCAAAAATCGCACCCGCCAGCGCAACCAAAGCTATTGCAACGCCGCGCTTTGCTTTAAACGATTTTTTATTTTCGCCCGAGCCGCGCCCCATATTAAAAAGGCGCAAAAGCTCGCATTTTAATATTGCAAAAAACACGTTCATACTACGCGTTCTCCCCCGCGAGGAACACGCTTTCAAGCGATTCGTCGCCTATGATATCTTCGGTATTGCCCGAAATTTGCAGCCTGCCGCCCTTGATTATGGCTATTTTATTGCAGAGCTTTTCGGCAACCTCTAAAACGTGAGTAGAGAAAAATACCGCCACGCCCTCCGCGCAAAGCCGTTGCATTATCCTTTTTACCTCGAAACTTGCTTTCGGATCCAGCCCGACGAAAGGCTCGTCTAGAATAAGCAGTTTAGGCGAGTGAATAAGCGCGCCTATTATAGCTAACTTTTGGCGCATTCCGTGCGAATAAGACGAAATTAAATCGCCTAAAACCGCGGTAATTTCGAACTTTTGCGCGTATTCGCCTATTTTTTGCGTGCGCGTTTGCTTATCTACGGCAAAAACGTCGCCTATGAAATTTAAATATTGAATGCCCGTTAAATGCTCGTAAAGCTCGGGGTTATCCGGTATGTAGGCGAGCGCTTTTTTGCAAGCGATAGGCTCGCTTTTTATTGAATGCCCGTCTATAAAAATATCGCCTTCCTCAAAATCTAAAACGCCGGCAACCGCCTTAATAGTGGTGGACTTACCCGCCCCGTTGTGCCCGATAAAACCGTAAATATCGCCTGCGTTTACCGTTAGGCTTAAATTATCGACGGCGCGCTTGCCGCCCTTATACGTTTTTGAAAAGTTTTTTATTTCAAGCATAAAACTTCTCCTCTTTATATTTAATAACATTTTATCATTATCAGGTAGCGTTAGTCAAGCGCCGCGCGGGTTTGCCTGCTTTTTTGCACGGCGAATTTGCTTTGAACGGCTATCTGACTGAAAAAACTAAAAAGTCGTAAAAAGCCCTAAAAACTAATAAAAAGTCGGCGCTTTGCCTCGGACTTTTTATTATAAAAAACCGCCGAAAGTGCCGTTAATCGACCTATAGACGGTTTTTTTATTTTTGAGTTTTTGTTTTTTATTTTTACGAGCCGAATGCTTTGCTTTTTTACAAACCCGAAACGTTACTTTTGCAAGCCTTGTTTGCAAGCCCTGTTTGCAAGCCCGAAACCGTGCGTTTTACAAGCCCGAAGCAAGCTTAATTTCGTTATAAATTCTTTGTTTAAATGCGGCAAAAACGCTTTCTTCGCGCGGGTAGGTATTATAGCCCGAAATGCCGTATTCTGATAAAATTGCCTCAACTTTACTTCTGCCTATTAGTTTTTCGAGCGTGTAAAGCAAGTTATAATCTTGCATAGCCTCGCACGAAATTTCCGCGCGGATGGACAGCAAAACGCCCTTTTCCGCGGGGTAAACTATAAACGAATCGCCCGCGGGGAATCCTCCGCCCGCGTCCGTTACGCGATAAGGATCTATCTCCGTTATAGAAAACTGCGAATTATAAAAGTTGAATCCCCAATGCAAAAAGCCTTTAACCTTGCTTTCGTAAAGCTGAACGCCCAAAATGCGGGTGCGAAGCGCGGGCATGTTAATATGGCGATTAGCATAATATTTATTATACGGCGTGCAACAATAATAAGAAAAAATATTCGTTATGCCTTTTTCTTTAAAATCGCTAACGTTTTCGGTATAAACGGCGGGCAAATCGACCAAGCCGTTTTCGTAAAACCAAGAGTGGCTGAGCGCGTCCATAATGGGCCGCCCCGCAATATGTTTTTTAACGAGCTCGTGCGCGTATTTATAGTTGCTAAGCGTTTGCTCTTCCATAGCGGGTTCGTCCGTAAGGTGGAAAAAACACTTGTCGGTTACGCCGAGCTTATCGGTAGTTTTAATAAGTTCGGGCAAAAAGCTTGCCAAAAAGTTTGCGTAGCGCTGATCTCTTTGCGAAACTTCCCAACCGAATATGTTTTTTACGCCGCTAGGCGTGTTTGCCATAATTTTGGGGCATTTATAACCGCCCCACTGCGTGAATAGGTGCGAAAATTCGATATATTTTATTCCGCGGCGCATGCTAAAACGTATAAACTTTTCAAGCTCGCTAAAATCGAAAGTGTATTTGCCGTTTTCGTCTACGCTTACGCCCACCAGTTGCGCGGTTAGCCGCTCCGCTCCGATTTCGGTATCTAACGGGGGCGTGAACAGCGGGGTTAAAAGCATGTTCATTCCGCTATGCACGTACGCCTTTAAATATTCGGCGAAAACCGTATAGAATTTTCTGCCGAACCCTTTTATTGAATGCGAACGCATAATCGCGTCGTAGTGCATCCAGTTGGTAACGATAATAGGCGCTTTTTTGGCGGCTACGGGTAAAACGTTAATTTTATAAAAAAGCTCGCAAAGCAGCTCGTTTTCGCGGCTGAAAAGCGTAAATTTAAGGGTGTGCTCGCCCGCGGGCAAGCCTTTTTTGCAATAAACGCTAACCCAAACAGTTCTGTTTTTTGCGGGCATAAGCACTATGCCCATCTTTTTTTCGCTAGGCATGGG
>CAYZWD010000004.1:0-4707 GCA_964482115.1 uncultured Acidiphilium sp.
TGCCGCCGTCGGGCTCGTCCGTGCCGCCGCTCGGTTCATCCGTACCACCGCTTGGCGTATCCGCGCCGCCGCTCGGCTCATCCGTGCCACCGCTTGGCGTATCCGTGCCGCCGCTTGGCTCATCCGTGCCGCCGCTCGGCGTATCCGTACCACCGCTTGGCGTATCCGCGCCGCCGCTCGGCTCATCCGTGCCACCGCTTGGCGTATCCGTGCCGCCGCTTGGCTCATCCGTGCCGCCGCTCGGCTCATCCGTGCCGCCGCTCGGCGTATCCGTACCACCGCTCGGCGTATCCGTACCACCGCTCGGCGTTTCCGTGCCGCCGCTTGGCGTATCCGTGCCACCGCTTGGCTCATCCGTGCCACCGCTCGGCGTATCACCCTCGTCGGGAACGTTAGGTTCGTCACCCTCGTTAGGTTCGTCGGGTTTATCATCCTCGCCGGGAACTACGGGTTCAATTGGAGCAACGGGCTCAACCGAAGGCGTAGAATCGTTAGGCGAAGAGCTAGAACCGCCCGCCGCGCACGCCCCTGCACACGCACATATTAGGCAAAAAGCTAAAAACACTGCAAAAAATGCAAGCGTTTTACTTATACGTTTTTTCATAAAAACACCTTACTTAGCCGCCAAAATTCCGCGTGTTCCGCTTTAGCAAAATTCTGCGTTTTCAGCAAAAAACCGCAAAATCCGCGTGTTCCGCAAAAACCCGCAAAATATATTGCTAAAAATCGGCGGCTAAGCCGTTTTTTAATTAAAGTAGTTAAAAGTTAGAACGTTAAATCGTCCGGTTCGAGGTTTATAATTCCGTCATCACTAGTCGTAATAACGTCTTCGTCGCAAACGTCGGCTACTTCTAAAACAGGTTGTTCGTAAATTTTATCCATGATAATTTCTCCTAAAATTATTAATTATTTTTGCAAAAAATATTAGTTATTGCCGCCAACGACGTTTAGCAAGACCGTACATTCGTCGGAGTAAACGCCCGCGTGCGCGTAAGAGTAAGTAAACGAAACGATACCGGTGTAGTTAGCTTCCGCATGGTAAGTAACGGTGCCGTCCGCGTTTACGGTGATAGAGCCGTGTTTAGGCGGTTCGCGCAATGCGATAGTGGTAGTACCCCTTGCGTTGCTTACGATAGTAATATCGGTAGATTCGCCTTTTTGTACGGTAGCGCTTATAGTCGATTGTTGTGCGGGTTTAGATATTTTACCGTCTTGAATGAAATCGAAAGTTACGTCGTAGATATCCCTACCCGCGCCGGTACCGTCGCTAAGGCAAGCGTTAAGAACCGTGCCGCCGAGGTAATAGAAGTGAACGGTATCGTCGTAGCCGAACTCTTCGGCGCGAGTTAAATATTCAAAATACCTAGCGCGGTAACGAACATCCGCGACAGCCGCATAGGTCATTTCGAGCTCTACTGCGGTGCCGTATTTTTTAGCCATTTCGGCGGTAGCCTCTAAGCGGCCGATTTGAACGTCTAAATCGAACGAATAGTTCGGCTGCCACGAAGCGATATCGAAACCGATAGTATCCCATTCGGTTGCGCCGCTGGCTTGGAAGAAAGGTATCCAAGCGAACTTTCTGGTGTCGGTTAAACCGTTCAAATAAGTTTTAATTTCAGAAATTACGGTTTTTTGGTCAGAATCTAACGACTCGGCATACCAATAATACCCGCCGATTTCAAGGTTAGTTAAGTCGGCGGCGGCAAAGGTATCTTCAACTTCTTGAATCCAAAGCTTTAAAAGCTGAGCTTTTTGCGCCGTGGAGCTAATACCGGTAACGCTAGTGCCGTTGTAAGTGTAAGTGCCGAAAGATTTCCCTGAGGGAACGCCGGAGGGATAATATAACGAGAAATAAACTTTAACCTTATAATCGTCAGCGACTTTGCAGGTTTCGCTTGCTTTAAGCTTTGCAACCGCGGCGTTAAGCGCTTTAACGTTTTTATTGTCTTTAAACAGCGACGCAGTTAAGCTCTTAAGCGAGGTAGAAGTCATCGGCATCGCAGCGCCCGCGGTGTAAGAGGTGTTTTCGTCTAAATCTCCGTTTACTAAGAAGAGTATACCGTCGAACATAGCGTCGCCGGTCATAGCGCCTTCTTGGTTATGATAAGCAACGGCTTTTTCCAATTCGCTTTGCGAAACTTCAACGTTGTTTTTAGGTTGATGGTATGCTAAATATATATTTTTAGCAAAGCCCTCGGTAGAAGGATAACCCTTACCAGCTAGGTCAACTACGTTAGCGGTGTTATTGCTATCTATTCTGGCATAACTGCTAGCCGAAGCGTTTGCGAGCGTTTTACCTTCAACTTGCAATTCGTCGATAGCGACGTAATTGCCTACGCTAAATTCAAACGCAACGAAACGAGCCAAACGGTTGATATTTTTTAAAGAATTAGCGTGAATAGCTTTCACTTTAGTGGAGCTATCGGTTATTTCGCCCGCGTTATACCAAGTTTCGCCGTCCATCGAAAGATAAACGCTTATAGACGTGGGCGCGCTGCTCATAGCGTCCGGGTTATGGAACGCCCTAAACGTGGCGCTTGAAACTTCGCAAATAGATCCTAAATCGTAAGAAACTCTGCGATAGCCGTAGCCGTAAAATTTAAAATACTTATTGTTAGTTCTAAAAAGTAAGTTACTGTCGCCGCTTATAGTATTCCCGGCAGTAGCGGCGGTCTTTCCGTCCGTTAAAACGCCTAACGAGCTAGCATCGCTGTTGTAAAGAGTGTTGCTATCTGCATAGTCGTAATAATCATACTCGTATTCGACTTTACCGGGTGCTTCAACGTTAGCGATTTTTCCACTTATTAAGTTTTTAGAAGAGCTGGTAGTGCCGGCGTAAACGTCGGTACTTACCGCCGAAAACCGAGTGCAACCCGAATAAACGTCGGTAACTTCGGCGTCGTTAGAATAAACGTAAACGGCAGCCTCGCTTATCAAATAGTGATCCGAAGAAGTGCCGCTAGCTGCGGTAACGAACTTAACGTATCTGCCCGCCAAAGCGTAAGGCAACTCTACCACGTAACAGAACGAAGATTGAGTTTTGGTGGTAGCATAGCAAACTCCGACCTCTTGCCAATTAGAATTGTCAGAGGAGATATAAACGGTTATATAAGAGGGCAAAACGCCGTTATAAGTACTATTCTCAAGGTTAAGCGAAGTGTGAGCATAAAGCTCGAACGCGCCCAAATTGCTTATTTGTTTACCGAGATCCAAAACGATAGATTGCTCTGTATTAGCGGTATAATAGCCGCAAGCCGAGTCTAAAGCCGTAGAAGAGCTTCTATAAATAAACCCGTCGGTTAAAACCGAGGCGCTAGCGCCGCCCATGGTAGCGTTGCTATATTTAGCAACGTTAACGCGGTTTTGGTTTCTGTTTATGGGCTGAGCGTTTAAAGCGCTCAGTCCGTAATTGTATATACTCTTTACAAAATCGGCGAGGTTAGCGGTAGTGGATTGATATTTTGAATGAACGTAAGAATTTACGCTGTAAGTTACCGTTTGAACGAGAGTGTCGCCCGAATATAGGCAAGCCTTATACTCGTCGTCGAACGAAATTACGCTAATACCGTTAGTGCAATATTCGTATGCGCCACCCGATTGAGTAACGCCGGAAGTAACGTTTACGCCGTTTACGGTAAGCTTAAAGTTAGCGCCCGCGTTGAATTTGAACACGATTTTCATTTCGCTAGAAATTCTTAAGCCCGCGTTTATAAAGGTAAACCCTGCAACCGTAGCGTGCGCTGTTGCCGACTTTTTAGTGGTAGCGGGGGCAACGAAAGTGCTAGCCTTAGCCGCAACTTCGGGATAAATCGTATTGATTTTAGTGCTGGTATCGTTAACGAAAGCTTGAGCCGCCGCGCCGTATTCGAAGATATCGGCAACTAATCTTTGTTGCTCGTCGTCGCCTTGGTCGAACACTTGTTTTAAATAAGTGGTGGCGGTAAAGTCTTTAGTTTCGATTTCTTCTCCGTCAACTACTAAGCAAGCCGTAACGGCTTTGCCTAGGTTTTGAGGTCCTAGCTTTTTAAACGTGAAGCTATATTCGCCGCCGCCCAAAGCCGTGCCGTCGATAACGGTTTCAACGCCGTTTAAGGTGCATTTTACTTGAACGCTACTAGGCGTGCCGGATACATGGGCTTGGAAGTTTACGTCGAAATTATTATTTACCGTCATGCTAGCACCGTAAAACCCGGTTGAGCGATCTAAAACGAAATAATTATTAGCAACTTCTTCATATTTAGGTTGTTGCGCGTTGGTATAGTCTATTTTATACTTTTTGCCGCAAGCGCATTCGTAGTGTTCATCTTCGCCGGTGGTTAAAACGGTAGGTTCAACTTTAGCGACCTTTTTAATCAGATGTTCGCCTAAAACTTCGATTTCGCTAATAGAGGTATAACCGCTTCTCACCAAAACTACGCGAACTTGGCTAGAAGTTTGCGCGTCGAAGCTGCCGATTGCCGTCCAATTGCTACCCGAAGTGGTAATAGTAAGCGAGCCTACCTCAATCCATTCGCTGCCGCTAGGAACTTTTACAAGAACGTTGTTAGGAGCTAAAATACCGATAGTGCTATCTACGTAACCGTAAACGTTTACGGAGCTAAACTTTCTAACCTCGCTAAACGTAACGGTGAACGCAGCTTCCCACACCTCACTAGAACCCCAAGACAAATTAGCGTCAGTAATTTTATCACTTGCACTGTATTGATA
>CAYZWD010000004.1:4717-18656 GCA_964482115.1 uncultured Acidiphilium sp.
GTATTGATAATGGTTACCCATAGGCTTTTTGCCGTCTATCAAAGTTGATATATCGGGTGCGTTATCGTCTTTAACTATCGTGGAGTTAACGGTTTTAGCCGCGGCGGGCCCGATTATGGTTGCGCCGGCGGTAACCCTATCGCACGAATCGTTCGGGAGGCTTACCGTAAGTTTAGGAATAGCTATTTCGCTTAAAATGGTTTCTTCATAAGCGTAAGCTTCTTCGTTTAATAAGTAAAGCTTTCCGCATACGGAGCACTTATAGTGTTCTAAACATCCTTCTTCGTCTATGGTGGCGGCAACGCTTTCAACCTTAGCAAGCGAGTGCGCGCCTAAAACTTCGATTTCGTTAATGAAAGCCGAAGCCGACTTGAAACTTACAGTTACCTTTACGTATCTTGCAGAAACAGTCTGTGCACCCGTAGTTTCAACCCAATATGCGCCGGATTGTTGTTCATAAGTTTTTACGGCAGGTCTTGCGAACTCGGTATAAGTAACGTTGTCTGCCGACGTGCTAATAAGCAAATACGCACAATAGTTATTTGCATCAAAATTGTAGAGGTGTATTCTAAGTTTAGAAATTTGCTGTGCGGAGGTTAGGTCTATAACGATATCGCCATAGTGCCCCCATACGTCCTCGGGGAAATCGCTATTGCCGTCAAAGTCGATATCTTTCGTCGCGGTGGTGTTTTTAGAATAAAGAGCATACCAGTAGTCAGCGTCCGACTTAAAATCGTCTACGGCAACACCATCCGTAAGGTTGGCAGAATAGCCGCCGTATACCGTCGGCTTTGTATATTCCTTATCGAGCGCCAAGTTGCAATCTAACGGCATTGTGGGGTTATACGATTTTTCCGCATAAATTTCAACTTCGTCTATTGCAAAATTACCGGAGCTAGTAAACGTAATCTTAACGAATTTAGCTTGCGCTGCGGTTTTAGTAATGTTTGTCCAATCGAATACGAACGAAGTTTTGTCTTCTAGCTGCAAGGTTTTCGTTTCCCATTCCGTATAAGCCGTGCCGTCGGTAGAATATTCAACCTTAATAGACGTAATTTGTTTAATTCCGTAATCACCATACAAATAGTGAACGCCGATAGAGTTAAAGCTTATTTCTTTATCGAACGAAAAGATTACGTGCGAGCCGCTACTTGCATAATAAATTTTTTCGGTTGCATCGTTAGGCCAACTTCCGTAGGCTTCGCCGTCGTTCAATTTCAAATAAGAATAAGTTGCAATCGCACTAGAACCGCTAATGGTAGCGTAGCCGGCAACGTTGTTGGTGTAAGGAGTTATAGGATCGGGTTCTACGGGATCGGGTTCTTTCGATTGATAAACCTCGATTTCGTCGATAGAAGAGAACGAGCCGTATTTAGTAATTTGAATGCGCACGAAACGCGACGTGGTAGTGTTAAATACGTCGCCCTCGCCCATCCAATAGTTATTATTCTCAACGTCGCCGACAGTAAGCGTGCCGACTTCGGTCCAATTAGTCACGTCGTTAGAGGCAAAAACCTTAACGCTATCGGGCACGTCAATACCCGAACCGTTTTCTACGTTACCGTGAACTTTTACACCGCTCCAGCTTTTTTTATCGCCGAGATCTACTATGAAATTGTGCGTATAGTGCGACTCGTCCGGGTGATGAGAACCATAACGCCAACCGCTGGAGGTAAGCCCGTCCGTCAACGTATCTATCGTATCGTCCCAGAGGTTATCGTCACCGCTAACGGCTTTGCCTAAAGCAAGGTTAACGTCCGAAACGGCTTCTTTTTTGCCGACTACTACGTCGCCGCAAGACTCTAAATCAGCTCCGTATTTATTGGCTAAAACTTTAATTTCGCTGATAGACCACCATGCACCGTAGCGACCTACGCCTACTTGAACGTATCTGGAAGTAACATTAAAAGAGGCAGTTGCCACGTAAATTCCGTTTTCTCCCGTTTCTCCGATAGTAAGCGCGGTGGCAGTAGACCAAGTAGAACCGTCGTCCGAATGATATACGTTAATCCATTCTGCAGGAAGTACGTCGCCTATACCGTAGCCATGAACTTCTACGCTGTTCCAGGTTTTTGCCTCGCCTAGGTCTATTTTGAATTGTTGTTCGCCGCCGGGGTTTGCACCTTGACGACCGTATTGCCAACCGGTGAGGACCTTGCCGTCTACCAACGAATCTAGCGTGGCTGTTGAACCGTTTAACGCGTTATCCGGACCGGTAATAGGTTTACCGAGCGCCAAATTTTCAGCTACTAATTCGGTTTTTTGCAAAACCTCTATTTCGTTCAAGAAGAAACGTTTAACCGTTGCAACGGTTACTTTTACGTATCTTGCAGGAACGGCGGCGGAAGAAACAACTTCCGTCCAATAAGCTTGAGCGCTGCCCGACCACGATTTAACGGTAGGTCTACCAAGCTCGGTATACATTTTACCGTCTAACGAAGTGCTTATTTTTGCTCCCGATAAATAAGCGTTGCTCTCTTGGTTATAGACGTGCAATCTTACTTTTGAAAATAGTTGTATCGATTCTAAATCGATAACTATATCGCTCTTATAGCCGTAAGTAGGTTCGGTGCCGGTTATCCAGCCATCCTCAACGAGATTGCAATAGCCACTGCCGCCGCCGTCGTTAACGCCGTACCACTTATTATCGTAGTTGAACGAATCTTCGGCAACGGAGTCCGTAAGGCTAGCGGTATAAACACCCCAAGGCGCGGGCGCCGTATAGGTTTTTCCCGCGGCAATGTTTTTATACTCCGCAACTTGGGTTGTTGTTCCCTCCGTGCCTGCGACAGCGCCGTCTGCGTTAACCCGCGGAAAAACGTTTAGGGTTAACAGTCCGCCAAAAAGCGATAGAGCGCATATTATGCCTAATAACGGCAATACGACTACCCTTTTTAGCTTGGTTTTAAGTGTTTTCATTATGTAACTCCTTTTAATATTTTTGGTGTTTTATTTAATACCTTTTTACCTAAAACTTTGTTGCTTATAACGTTTTTTTATTATTAGTTTTTAAAAGGTTTTTGGCGGCGGCGCTTTTTGCGCCGCCGCCTTCTGTTTTTGCGTTAGAAAAAAACAGAATTTTTTATTTTTTGCGGGTTAGCCGTTTTTTAAACTAACCCGCCGTTTTTTAACCTTTTAAACTAGCTTAACCGTCCTAGCTTAACTAGTTTATTTAGCTTAGTCCGCGGTGGGAGCAACGAACTTAACGGGGATTATATATCCGCCGTAGCCGTAACCCCAACCGTTTTTGGTTACCGTTATTTCGATATCGTAATCGCCGTAATTTTCGCCGATGAACTCTTTGATTTTTGCAACCGAAAGCGCTTTAAGGTCAATTTCGTAATAAGTTATGCCACCTAAGGTTAACGTGCCGCCTTCAACGGTGTTGCCGTCGATAAGCATATTATCTTTCCCGTTGATTCTTACGCGATAAATGTTATAATCGGATATGCAAGTGGGTACGTTAATAGAAACGGTTTCGCCGCTAAGTTCAACGGTTTGCCTATCCATATATACTTTTATACCGCCGTTGGTTTCGGGCTCGGTACGAGTGTTACCCATATAGTTGTAATCGGCAACGTAGATTTTGCAGCCGGTGTAAGAGTTATGACCGTCCGAAGTGGGTTCTAATCTACCGCAGTAATAACCTTGACCGACGATATATTTAACCTTTATGCCCTCTGCATGAATAACTAAGTTTTTGAACACGCAGTTTTTAACTTGAGAGGCACCTGCTATCAATCCGGTTTCTTTCCCGGTGAAATCTTTAGTAGAGTCTGTGGTATTGATATTGGAAAGGGTAATTTTAACGTTTTCGATAGTAGCGTTAAACATACCGCCGCTACCCGATAACAACGACCAGCCCCAGCTATACCAAGTTCCTTCCATGTTGAGGTTTTTAATGGTTCCGCCGTTAATACCGCCGAAAATGCTATACGCAGCAAAATCAATGCTAGTAATGGTATAACCTCTACCGTCTAACGTGCCGGCAAAGCCGCCTTCGGCATCGGAGGTGATAGGAGTTCCGTTCGTATAATTTACGCCGTTGTAAGTAAAGCCGTCATCGGCATTGGCGCCGACGATATCATTGCCTAAAACGTAATAGTCGCCTGCACCGAAGTCTGCATCTACACCGGTACGATAAGTTACCCTGTAAAGGAGTTGTTGCCAAGAAGTTATAACTTCGGTAACTACCGCTACGGGAACGGGAAGTTTAACTACGTGCGTATCTTTAACGAGAGATACTACGGCTATGAACGAACCTTTTTTACCGTTAAGCGCAGTTTCAACCTTTTCGGGATCGATAGTGGTAGCGGTTTCGCCAACTACTGCGCCGTTAATGGTTACTTCGCCCGAAACGTAACCGTCGAACCCGGTGGTGGGCAACGTTAGGCTAATGTTTTCGCTTGCAAGTTCTAAAAATTGAGTAGTGCTTATTTCGTTGGTGAGTACCTCGTGTATAGTTACGCCGGGTAAAGTTTCAACGCCTTGTACAACTTTTGTAACACTCTTTGCGTAAGCATGGATATTAGTGTAAGTATTGTTACTTACCGCTGCGTGGTGCCCTTGACCTATTAAGTATTGAATATCGCAACCCGGAGCGTATACGTTTACGTTGTTGATGGTGCTCGAATGGATATGCTGAGTTACCAATACGCCCGCGTCGCTAGCGGATAAATCGAGTGCGTTGGTTAAAACTACGTTAATGTTTTCCATAGTAACGGCACCCATGTGGATTGCGAAAATACCGTTAGCTCCTTCTATGCTGTCTACCATTAAGTTGAGGTTTTTAATCGTTGCGCCATTTAACGAGCTGAATATACCGCCGTATTTAACGTCGATACCGGTAATGGTATAGCCTCTGCCGTCTACCGTGCCGCCGAAGCCTTTCATATCTGCTAGCGTGCCACATTCGTAATCCCAGTTACCATAGTCGGAAATATCGTAAGAAACGTCGTTGTATTTAAGACCGTTGGTGGTGCCGCCTTCGATATCGCTACCTAAAACGTAATATTCGCCGCTGCCGAATAAGCATTCTTTAGTGCCGTCCTCTAAAACGGTAAGTTTGCTTACGTTCATTTGCGTTCTGTAACGCAAAGTGTCCCAATCGGTAATAACTTCGGTTACCAAAATTACGGGAACGTTTAAAGCATGTGCGTAGCCGTCAGAATCGGTTACGGCAACGGTGAAGGTCTTTTCGCCGTGAGTGCCCGCAATAAGGGTTGCTACGTTTGCTACGTTGGGTTCGGTTGCAGTGCCTAAAACTAAGCTGCCGCAAGAAATAGCGCCGAAAGTAGTATCCTCATCGATAGAAGTGCCGCCAAAGGTTAATTTAGCCATGTCGGTAGCAAAGCCCTCTGCCGTTGCTAAAACGTATTGAGGTGCGTCCGTTACTAAAGTTTTGAAAGGCGTGCCGTCGATTTCCGCGCCGCATGCGCACTTGGGCTTATCTTCTTTAGCGCCTACGATATAGCCGCCTAAGCCGTGAGCTACGGTGAAGCTTACCGCGTCGGACACGGTTTCGCTATAGTTATCCGTTTCGGCTGCAATAGCCTTTACGTACCAGGTTCCGGCGTCTAATCCGTCGCCATAAGTATCGATTGCGGTGTATTCGCCGTCTTCGGTAACGCTATAAACGTAAGAAATAGCGGCGCTATCGAGCGCGGTTGCGTTAACCACGGGAACTTCGTAGCACTTAACGTTAGCTATAGAAGCGGGCATGGTTACGGTGTTAGCTTGCTTTAAAACGGTGAATTTTACGGTTGCCGTAGCGCCGTCAACGCCCTCAAAAGCGTAGTTGTCGCTATCGGTAAGGGTTAACTTAACGTCGTATTCGCCGGGGGCTACACCGCCGAGGTTTTCGCTCACGGTGTATAAGTCGCTAGCGGGTACGTCTGCAGTTAGAGTAGAACCGGTGTAAGCCTTGCCTTCTAATACGGGAAGAGCTACCGACTTTTTGCTAACGCTTACGGTTAACTGAGTGCTCCATTCGCCTACGGTTACCGTAACGTAAGTGGCGGTTACCTTTAAGCAATCGTCGCCGTTAGGATACGCAACGGTAATATCGATGGGGTTCGCCGTTTCGCCCGAGCAACCCGCGTTCGAGCAAGTTTTGGTAACTTCGAGCCCGGTCGTATCGAATTCGTCGAACGCAACGTAATCGGTTGCGGGTGCGGCGGTTACGGTTATGCCGGTAAAGTTATGCTTGCCAAGGGGCAAAGCTAAGCTGCTTAACGCGCTTTCAACGTATTCTTCGCCGTTTTTAACGAAGATTGATTCGCAGCCGCTGCAAGTGTAATGTTCTTCCGTTCCGCGGGTTACGCACGTAGATTCTACGCGATCAACCTTAACGTAGGTGTGAGTGTGCTCGCCGTCGTTACCGGTTGAACCGGTTGAACCGCTAGACATGCCGCAACCGGCAAATGCTGCGGTTGAAAACACTAACGCTAACGATAAAACGAGTAATAAGAGTTGTTTTTTCATTCTTTCCCTCCAAGAAAAAAATATTTTTAAAAGGTTGGCTCGCTCGGTTTGCGGGCGAGCCCCTCGCCTTTTTAAATTGTTTTTTAGGGCGCAGTTTTAGTGCTTTTACACTTTACGTGTTTACGCCCTACGAGCATTACTTGTTTTTCCAAACGGGGTAACCTATTTCGATATTCCAATATTCCGCCGAGAAAGAGCTTAAGTCTTTTTCGTTTTCTATTAGTTCAAGGGCCATATCGTCAACGCTATCCCAACGATATACGCCTACGAGCTTCATGTTGTAGTAATTTTCGTTGCTCCAACCGAGGTTTTCAATGCCGCTAGGTCTTGCGTGCAAGGTAACCGAGGTGTTTGCGCCGTAAAGGTCGGTTTCTTCGTTAGCTCCGTAAACGTAAAGCGCGGCTTGCGGGCTCGGGCGAACGGTATTCTTTATCCAACCGTCACCGGTCGAAAAACCTAAAACGTAAGGCGAAATTACGAAAACGTCTATCCAACTCTTGTTTTTGTCAACGATGTTTTCTTCATTTTCGTCGCACCCGCGCGACATGCCTGCCATAAACGAGCCGTGATAGTTGCCCGAGTAAACGCGGTTTTTCTGCGCGTTTGCGCCTACGTATTCGATAACTACGTTTTTAATCGCGTTACCCGTACCGCTGTAACAAAGCATACCTATGGGGTTAACGGTTTCGTTGCTGACCTTAATATAAATTTGCTCGAAAGTTAAGCCGCTTTCTTGCCCGTTAGCTTGGGTAAAATAGTATGCGTTGCTTGCTTTTAGGTCGATTAGCGCTAGGTTTTGAACCTTGCTTCCGCCCGCGATAGCGCCGAACATACTGTTGTTTTCGGCTATGGTGAGGTTTTTAATGTGATAACCGTTACCTTCGAACACGCCGCCGAAATACGCGTTGCCGCTTGCACTAGTATGGCTTAGCGTTATGCCGCTTGCGTCGATATTGTTGAGCAGTTCGTAATAACCTACGCGCGCACCCGCGGTGTTAATTTCTAACTCTTTAAGGTCGCTCGCCTCGGTAAAGAACTTAGCTACGGTTTCGAGGTTAAAAGTGTAAAGCCTATCAGCCGTGCCAAGCGTTACTTGCGCAACGCCCCTGCCGCCGAGGTTAGACGAAGTTATGCCTAAAATCTTATCGCCGCTAATGGTAAGCGCGTTTTTGCCTTGATATGCGTCAACCAACTCGTCGGTTATATTCGCGTATGACATTAGCGTTTTGCGCGTAGAAGTAGCTTGATCTAAATAAATGCCGTAATCGGTTGCGAACATAGGAACGGTGCCGCTTATTTTTACTTCGGGGCGAAGTACGGTTATGGTAAAGCTTTGGTTAATGGTCATGCCGCCTATTTTAGCGGTTACGGTAGCGGTGGTTTCGCCGAAAGCTTGCGATATTATGTTAGAACCGTACGACTTTGCTATGCCCGAATTTGCTATCGTGCAAGTAACGCCGCCGGTATATTCGGTACCGTTATAGTTAACGGAGAATTTATTGGGAATAGACGTAGCGTAAGTAGCCCCGCCCGCGTTTGCTACCGTATAAATGGTTTTATCGGATAAAGCCACGCCGTCGTTATAGAAAACTACGCGATCGGTTACGGTTACGGGAACGCTTTCTATAACGCGTTTGCCGCGCCACGTGCAATCGATGGTAAGCGAGGTTTCGCCGTTTTTGTTAGCCGTTATAACTCCGTTGCTTACGGAAGCTATCGAAGTATCTTCTACGATATAACTAAACGTGCCGTCTGCAAAGCTAACGCCGTTAAAGCTTACGTAAGGGGCTAGTTTGAAAGTAGCCTTTGCATAAAGCTCTACGCCCGCGTTTTGCAAAACGTTGCCGAGCTTTACTTCGGGCAAATAATTGCCGAAATCGCAAATTATTTTTACGGTAGCCTCCGCCTTTTTTACACCGTTGGTGTAAACGGCTTTTACGTTTGCCGTGCCTACGTTTAACGCCGTAACTAAACCGGTAACTTCGTCTACCGCGGCTACGGAATCGTTATCGGAAGAAAACTTCATCGAATAACCTTCGATTTTGTCGTATGAGGGTTGTAAAAGGAACTTGTCGCCAACGGTTAGGTTGCGCTCGGTTTGCGAAATCGTTACGCCGGCTTCTTTTTGAGTTTTTACGTATTCGATCCACTGTCCCGCGTGGCTTTGACCGTTGCCGCCGTTATCGGGGCTAGCGCCGAAGCACGCCGCTAAAGAGGTTGCCGCAACCGTAGCAAGCGCCGCGATTAAAAGCTTTTTATAATTTTTCATAACTGTTCCTCCTTATTACAAGCTGGCTGCAAATTCGCCGATATTACCGCCTAGTTCGTTTACCTTGAAGTACATACCGTCCGTGCATGCGAGCAAGCGTTGCTTGTATTCAAGCTTGGTTGCGTCGTCAAACGGCCTTACCGCACCGGTACCGTAAAAGTTAAGAGCTAAATACAAAGGTGCAACGTATTCGGTTTGAACACGACGTTTAACCAACTCGTATTCGTCAGGCGAAGTCTGCTTAAGAATTTCTATTTCCGAAAGCGCCTTTTCGTAAAGCTCGATAATCGGTTCTAAAAACGCTTTGTAGGGGTAATATTTCATTTTGTCAACACGGTTACCCGCGCCGAGAGTGCCGTTGTTCTGACCTACGGTAAGGCTGTGCTGGCGTTGCATTTCGAATATTTCGTACATGGTGTCCGAAGCGTTTTTATACATTGCCTTAAAGAAGTTTTTAACGAGTTGCTCGGTGTTTAACGAGCAGTTCCACATAAGTTTTGAAAATACGTACTCGTTCAAAGCACCGTAAGAGGTAATGTTATCGCCTTCCCAGTCGCCTTGGTTCATCATGTAAATAGAACCGCAGTTTAAAGCGTAGGCGTAGAAGTCGGTGTTTAGCTGAGTTATCGAATCGTGATAAGTCGAATAGCTCAAGAAGTTCATTTGATAGAACCAGTTGAATAGGTTTTTGGTAACCGTGCTCCAGTTCTTAATGTTATCTAAACGAGTTTGATATTCTTCGTTAGGCCAATAAATAGAAGTCGCGTAGTTAGAGGTGCAGCAAAGCGTAACTAAATCGTCGCGGCAGATAACCTCTTCGTTGGCGGGAACTAAGTTTCCGTTAGCGTCTTCTACTACGGGCGGAACTTCGGTAGGACCGTATGCAAAGAAGAACAACTTGTAGTTATCGTCTAACCCGTTATCGGCACGCCATTCTTGAACCTTTTTCATAACTCTGTTGCAGAAACGAATTATCGCGCCGGCGTAAGAACCGCCGTCTTTATTATAAAGCTCGGTGCAAGCCGAACAGGTACATTGAGTACCGCCGTCCATCGTGGTTAAACCTACGTATTTTCTATCCTGAAATTCGGGTAACGAAAGCGAATACGTTATTTTATCGACGCACGCGTCGATCATCGCCTCTAAGTCTTCTTCGTTACCGTGAGCCGTATAGCAAAGCTGAACGCCGTCGTCGCCTTTCCAAGTGGAACGGAATATATCGTTACCGTCCCGATCTTTAGCGTCGGTTGGTAGGAAATAATCGCTGCTGTGATAACCGTAAGTGCGGATATCTAATTTGCCGTAATATTTGAATATCGGCGTGTAATAATAGTTACAGTTATAAACGCGGTAACGGTTTATCGCACGTGCGGTATCCGTAGCGGTTATTAAGCCGGACTCTATTTCAAAGTTCCACGCCTTGGTTGCCAAAGGTATGGGGTTGCCGTAGCTGCGCATGTCCGCGTCGGGAATATCCGTTACATCGAAATCGCGCATTTTGAGGTTTCTTACGCCGGTATCGATTTGAATGCAGTTACGATAATAGAACTCGTAGTTAAAGCAGATTTGCAAAAAGTCGTAAACAGCGTATAAAACGCCGGTAGACTCGCCGCCCAAAAGATAAACCGTGTTATCCTTTTTAACTATTCTAACGCCGTCGCGGCTGAGTTCTTGTTGATCGTAACCCAAAACGCCTTTGCGTTCGGCTTCGGTCATTCCGGTAACTAAGGTGGTAAGACCTATAGAAATACGCTTTGCTTGCGCGTTAGAAAGAACGGGATCGTTCGAATCGTCGCGCACGGATTTAATATCTATACCCGTGGCTTTTTTAAAGAAAAGCCTGAACTCGTCGATAGCGAGGTTTAAGTTACTATCTTTAGAAGCGTCTGCGGGGGTAACCAAAACGTAATCGGTTTCGCCGTTTTTAACCAGCCATTCGTCATCGATTTCGGGTGCGGTCATAACGTGCGTGCCATCGTAAGTGTAACGCTCTTGAACGGGAACGGTAGTTCCGTCGTAAACGTTGTTATTATCACCCTTATTACCGCCTAAAGAACAAGCGCTAGAAAAACATAGGGCTGCCGCCAAAACTCCGGCGGTAAAAGTTTTAAATAAATTTTTCATATTATTTTATACCCCCTATTATTCAACTACGATTTTAACGTAGGTAACCGCATGGTTGCCGCGCTCGTCGTAGCAGTGAATTTGCGCGGTGTAATTGCCGCGAATTGCTATATTAAACTTTTCTTCGAACACGCCGTCGTCAGGTCTGTTGTCCGCGTTGATACCCGTAACGTTAGGAACGTACGAATACATATCGTCGCAATGCAAATGTATATACGTAGTGATATAAAGCGGATCGGTAGTGTCGTCAGAAACAGTAAACCCGAGGGTAACTTCTTGACCGGCTTTAATATGAACTATGCCGCCTTCTTCCATGTTGGTTAAAGTTATAACGGGTGCGCTAGAATCCGCGCAGTTCAAATACATATTTGTGCTTTTCTCGTTGCCGGCAAAGTCTTTAACCGAATATCTAACATAGAACCCGGTTATACGGTCAAGCTTGACTTCGTGTTCCTTAGTCCAATCTAAATTAGTAAGTTGTTTGCCGTCCGCACCGTAAACGGGCTGGCCGTCGCTAGCTACGATGCTAAAGCCGATCGTAGAATAATCTACGCCCGAAATAACGTCGTTAAATTCGGGAACGGGGGTTTTAACAGTTTCGCCGACTTCGAAATCGCCTTGACGGTCTTCAAAATAAATTTCGGGTTGGCCGTTGTCGGAATAAAGCATTCTGCTTGAGAAGGCTTGGTTGTTAATGCCCGTTATTTCGATAGCGGAATTGCCGTGAATGCCTAGCATTTCGATGGTGAGGTACGCTCTGCCGGAGGGGAAGTTCGCGTCTACTTGATAGTTAGAACCGCCCGCTATAAGCTTGCGCCCGGAGTAAGAATAGTTTATTAAAACAACACTTTCCGACGCAAAGTTGAATTTGTCTATCTTGGTCGCGGTAGAACCGTTTACAGAAAGATAAGCCGCGTCTGCCCCGTTATTGATATCTACTACCATTTTAACGGAAGAATCAGCATAGTCGGTAAGCGTAATTCTAAGCGTATCGAAATTATCGTTGCCGCTTACGATTTTATAGTTGAGGTTGAACGTTCTGGGCGAAATAGCGTTAACGAAGTTTAAAGCGTTGTTGCCGCTATTTACCTTAGAGGTGAATTTGAGCGAGTTGGAATCAACGTTAAAGTCACCCGTGAACAACGCCGCGGCGTCGATTTTGCCGGACTTTTCGGGGTTCGCGATAATTCTTACCGTTTCGGTTTCCTTAGTTTCTGCGCCATCTGCCTCGTAAATAAATTTAACGGTGCTGTTACCGGTTATTTTAACTCGGCTAAGGTCGTCTATTTTAGTTCTAGCGCCACCGTCGAACACGGCGTACGCGGTAACTTCGGACTTCGCGGGGTAACCGTTATCGTAATTAAACGCGGTTGCCTCGGGTATTGAATAATAGAAACCGTTAACAAACGTTTTGGGAAGAGTTATATCTCCGTCGAAACTAACAACGCCAGTTTTCTTTTCGCCAACTATGGTGTAAGCTTTTTCGTAAGAATAAATACCGTCCGTATAGCTGTAAGTCAGCCTGTAATTTTCGGCGTAGCCGGGTATAAACGTAACGGGTTCGTTGAACTCTGCGGTTTGGTGTGCGGATTGAACGGTGATTTTAACGTTTACATCGTTAACGCTGCCGTTTAAGTTTTCTTTAACGGTATAACCCAGCTCTACGGGAACGCCCGCCGTGAACTTGTTAGGCTTAATAACGTCTAACGCGATAGCGCGTTTTTCGATACCCTTTTTGGCGGTTACCTTATAAATCGACGTGCCTACGTTGCCGGCTGCGTCTTTAGCGGTGTAAACTATGCTGTACGCCTCGTTTTCGCTTATAACGAAAGTGCCGTTTTCAACGGTAACGTTGCTTACGTAATCCGTGCCGTAGCCGCGGTATACCGAAACGTCTACGCCGCCGACTAAGTTAACGTCTTTAGCGGTAGCGGCGGGAATTTTAATAGTATCGCCAACTGCGCCGTAAACGCCGTCCGACATGGTCTTTTTAGCGTCGACGGTGATAACGGGGGCAACTTCGTCGCTATATTCGCCGTTTATCAAAGAATATACGTCGTCGCGCCCGACGGAGATAAGCTCTACGCGCGCGGCTGAGCTGTTATAGTTCTCGCCGTAAATGCTAACGAAAACCTCGCCCGTGGTCCAACCGGGGAAGAAAATGCCGTCCGTATACAATATGGGTTCGTCTAAGTCGGTTACGAGCAAATCGTCGTTGCCGTTATACGAAAGATAAAAACGCATCGCGTCGTAATCGTATTTCCAAACGAAACCCGTGGTCATGTTGCTCTTCATGTTGGGCAAACCGACGTTCATGTAGCCGTCGCCGTTATACCAAAAACCGTATTGAACGCCGTCTAAAACTACCGGACGAGTGTTTGGGTGCGTGCCGCCTTTATCTAAGCCGCAGCATTTTTGATAGCTGGTACCTACGCCCGTGAACATAGCACCGTCGTACGAAGCGGAACGCCCTATTCTTAATTCAGCGTAAAGATTGGGGTTATAACAGTCGGTAAGTCTTACCCAAACAGCGCCTACTTCGCTAACGTATTTATCGCCGTCGTAGTGGCCGAGTCTACCGTCTATTTCGATAACGTTGGTTAAACCGTCGTCACCTGCGTCTTTGAGGTTAACGGGCTTGCTGTAAGTAAAAGTGTCGCCGTCTTTTAACGAAATGATAGCGCCGTCTTTACTAGAAGCAAGTTGATTAGCCGCGCTAGAAAGTTCTAACTCGCTTATGCCCGCCTCAAAGTTATAATAAGAAGAGTAAACGCTTATTTTCTTTAACGCGGTATGTTTAACTTTACCTTCGTAAAAGAAATACTTAACGGAATATTCGCCCGTTTGGTTTAACGCGAGTTCGCCCGCGGCGGTTATTTTACCGTCCGGAGAAACGACTACGCCGTCCGTAGCGGAATAAGTTTTTCCGTTGTGGCTGACGCTAACGTTTTTAGGCAACGTTACCGCCGTGTTTATGCAAGCCGTATCGGGTATTTCGGAAGTAGTAATTTCAACCACCGCAGCCGAAACGCGGGGATATAACAGCGTACCCGCTCCTATACC
>CAYZWD010000005.1:0-16724 GCA_964482115.1 uncultured Acidiphilium sp.
ATATCATACCTTCCTTGGATGGTATACAAGTGCAGACGGAGGAAAACAGATTACAGAAGATAGTGTTGTGGATGTGCTTGGAAAACAGACCTTATATGCACAATGGGAATTAAACCATTATACAGTAGAGTTTGATGCAAACGGAGGAACTGTAGAAGAAACTTCCCGTGTCATTGCTTGCGGTGAAGCGTTAGGAATCCTTCCGGTGCCGGAACGAATTGGCTATGACTTTATGGGATGGTTTACAGAGGATGGTGAACAGATTACAGAAGCAACACTGATGGTTGAAGAAACAACAGTGAAAGTTTTTGCAAGATGGTCATCAAAAGCATATACTGTCAGCTGGAATAATGGTAAAGGATATACGATCCGTGTGGAAAGAACTTCGTCGCCATATGCGGAAGCTGCAACAGGAACTTTATCAAACGGTGCAGTTATTTATTACGGAGATATTTTAAAAGTAACTTATAATGCATCGAATGGTTACAGTTTAACCGGACATGGGGTAACAGAAGTTACAGTTACAGGAAATGTAGCAGCAGATAAGATTTATGCATCAGCAAATGCAAATAGCTATGCATATAAAGTTGTTTATAAATCTACGAATGGAACTGATCTTGGAAGTTCGATAGAAATTTATAGGTACGGAACAACAAATACAATTTCTGCTCCTGCAAAAAGCGGATATAATACACCAGCAGCACAGACAGTAACTTGGGATTCTACGTCCGAAAAAACGATTACATTTTATTATTCTCCAATAGGACAAGCTACTTCGCAGTGGAAAGCGGGAGGAAACTGGAACGTATGGAGCAGTGGAAAATATGGTGTTACTTATAATGCATATGCAGAGTATCAGAACAGAACAGCAGGTAGTGTTCAGATTAGAATTGTGTGGACAAATACAATGCTGAAGAACAGTTGGTATGGATATGCACAGTACTTTACAGGGAATATTGGAGGAAATTCTACGGGTCAGGTTCAGATTGCATCTGCAAGTTTATGGACATCAGCCTCATCCTCTGATCGAACATCCACAGTAGCAAGTGGCTGGATTACAGTACCAGTGTCAGCAACGCAGACCTCGGTAGCTGTTAGTGCTACTTATAAAGATGGAAACGGAATCAATGGTTCCTGGTCTGGTAGTATAGCAATACCAACCTATTAAGAAGTTTGATTGAGCGGAGGAAACACAATGAAAAAAATATTGGGAATTATGTGCATGATTATGCTTTTATTGTGTACAAGTGTGCATGTACAAGCAGCTGAAAAAAAGCCAACTTTAACAGTAGGTAATGTCTCAGCAGAAAATGGAAGTGATGTAGAGGTTCCATTAATGATTTCTGACAATACAGGTATTTGCGGGGCAACAATTAGTATTACTTATGATAAGAACTTAGTTTTGAAGGATATTAAATCAGGAGAAGCGTTTTCCTCTATGAATCTGACAAAACCAGGAAAATTATCAGCAAACCCGGTAAATCTGGTATGGGACAGTATGGAATCTGATTATACCAATGGTACGATTGCAATTTTAACTTTCAGTGTGCCGGAAGAAAACGGAGATTATAGTGTTTCTGTTTCCTACGAAAAAGGCAATGTTGTTGATGGTGATTTACAGCCGGTAGAATTGAATATTGTGAATGGTATGATCAAAGTTGAAAAACAGAGCAGTGCAGCAGTTGTTGCGACCGGCTATTCAGGTGATACAAAGTGGGTTTTAACAGATGATGGAGTTTTAACTTTCTCAGGAAATGGTGCAATTAAGAATTATACATCGAAAACAGCAATGCCTTGGTATAAGTATATCAGCAGCATTAATAAAATTGTTTTAAATGATGGTATCACAAAGATTGGTAACTATGCTTTTTATGGAATGACAGAATTAACAAGAATTGAAATTCCGGAAAGTGTCGTTGCGATTGGAGATTATGCATTTAAAAACAGTACAGCATTAGATCAGGTGATTTTGCCGTCCAAATTGACACAGTTAGGTGAAAGCGCATTTTACGCATGCAGTTCCTTAACGAGCATTGAAATCCCGGCAAGTCTTTATACGGTAAAACCATATACTTTCAAAAATTGCACAAAACTTTCAAAGGTAACTTTCCATGAAGGCAATCTGATGAAACTTTCAGATGCTGCATTTTATGCAACTGCACTGACGGAAGTATCGATTCCGGATTGCGTATCAATTGTAGATGTTTATTGTTTTAAAAACTGCAGCAAACTGGCATCAGTAAAATTATCTGCAAATATGACCCAGATTCGTGAAGCAGCATTCTATGGAACAGCAATTCCAACGATTGAAATTCCGGAAGGTGTGACAAAAATCGGACCGTATGCATTTAAAAATTGTGTAAAACTGGAAAGTATCAGTTTACCGGAAACATTAACCAGTGTCGGAGAAGCAAGTTTTTACGCTTGTACCGGATTAAAAGGAATTACTTTGCCGGATGCAGTAACAACGATTGGAAATTATGCATTCCGTAAATGCGAAGCTCTTGCAAACGTGAAATTCTCAGAAAATCTTCAGAATATTGGGGAAAGCGCTTTCTACGGATGTATCGGATTGACAAGACTGGAAATTCCTGAAAAAGTAACTACAATTCAGGGATATGCATTTAAAGGATGCACAGGAGTTACAGAAGTAAAACTTTCAGATGGACTGAAAACACTGGGTGAAAGTGCATTCTACAGTTGTACAGGACTGAAGAAGATTACAATTCCGGAAAATGTAACTACGGTAGGTGCATATGCATTCTCTCGCAGCAGCGGATTAAAAACAGTAGAATTTACAGGAAATGCACCAGTAATCGGAAGCGGAGCATTTGCAAAAGTAACTGCGACCGTAACCTATCCGTCAGCAAAAACAGGATGGACATCATCCGTGAAACAGAATTATGGCGGAACATTAACTTGGATCGCAAAATAATCTAAAACAAAAATATTTTGTAAAAGGGTAAGATCACACAGTAGATCGTTGTAAAAACCATAGTGGTAAAAAGAAAAATAGATGGAGAGTACATCTATGATGGAAATCCATCTGTTTTTTGTGGGTATAAATACAAAAGTTTTGCATAGCAGCAGAAGACGATTGCGAATCTGCTGTAAAAGTGTTAAATCATACAAAATATTGCTTAAAGCAATAAAAGAATTGACTTAAAGTAAAAAAGGATTAAGATAATATTAAGAAAAAAATTTTTTATACAGTTTAGAGAAAGGAGAGATGAATGAAAAAAACAAGAAAGAAGGGAAAACATTGGATATTAGTATCGATGGGGGCGGTCGTTTTTCCGTCGATAATTACGGTCGCTGCTAGTGCTTATCAGTGTGGGGATGTTAATTGTGATTATGCAGTTAACTTAAAAGATGTTACAGTGATTCGTAGATTACTGGCAGACAGTGATGCAGAATTGTCAGAAAAGGCGGAAACATGTGATGTGAACAAAGACGGAATGGTGGATGAAAATGACAGAATTTATTTACAGCGTTATCTTGCAGGCGGTTGGTCATTGGCATTGCCTGAAATAGGGGGTGATGATGGAGAGGGATTAGCGGAGGATCTGTCGAGTTATGAAATAATTTCCACTGAAAAAACGGAAAATGATGTTATTTGTACAGCTTTTCGATATGGTACAAGTGTACAGCAAAGAGATTTGGTATGTTATAGTATTCAGCAGGAAAATTTTTCAAGAACAATTTTACTGAATCTTGAAATTCACGGTTGGGAAGATTCTTATGCGGCAGACGGTCAGCTTCTGGTAAATCTGGGAAATGAACTTGTGGAAAATTACGCAAGTTCAGAGGATTTGAACGATTGTCGTTTGTTGATTATTCCAAGTGCGAATCCGGATGGTGTACAAAATGGGATAACGAATAATGGATTTGGAAGATGTAATGCGGAAGGAATTGATTTAAACAGAGATTTTGATGCGAATCATGTTGTAAATACCAGCGATCGGTATTATACACTGTATCCATTTTCCGCACAAGAATCCAGAGCATTAAGGGATCTTGTGTTAGCATCTCAGCCAGAAATAGTTTTGGATTTTCATGGATGGCTAAATTATACAATCGGCAGCAGTGAATTAGCAGAAGTTTTTTCTATGGAAGTAGGATTATCTCATAAAAATGAACTTACATCAAACGCTTCCGGTTATTTTACGTATTGGGCACAATTGCAGGGAGCGGAGGCTTTATTAGTGGAATTTAAAGATACGGATAGTATTGCAATGGGCGATGTGATTCAGGCAATTGATCGATTGATTGAAAACAATTATGGAAGTAAACAAAGCGATTATGAACTGGATCCAGATTTTATACAGTATGATTTTATTGTATCATATGCATTAAATTCTGATAGGATTTATACGCAGAAATATGTAGGAGATACGGGAACGTCTTATGGGTATATTGATGGCGGCACCGATCAATGCACAATTCTTCAAATCTATGAAAATGGATGGTGTAAAGTAAGTTACCCTGTAGGATCTGCCGGATATACGAAAACAGGATATTGTGAAATTTCTAATTTTATAGATCCGTCAACATTGGTAATTCCATATTCCGGACAAGTATACAGCAATACAAAGGTTTATACGACACCGCAGGCAGCGGCACAGCTAGGATCCGTTTGGACAACCGATACATTTACTGTTGTTGCAGAAAATGGGGAAATGCTTCAGATTATTTATCCGGTAGATTCAGGCGGATACAAAATGGGCTGGATTTACAAATCATCAATTTAATATAGGGGGATTATGATTATGAAACGTAAAATAAAAAGTATTGTTAGTTTTTTACTAATGATGATATTGGTTATTACATCAGCACCGATAGAAAGTAAAGCTGCAAGTAACATTGTAATTAATGGAATTGATATCGGATATGCAAATAATGGTTATTTTACTAAAAACGGAAAATCATGTGCGAATTCTAAGTTTTCCAATGGAAGATGTCATAAAAATAACATATGTGATTCGACAGCGAGTTCTGACTGCAATTGTATGAGATATTGGCCGACAGGAGTAAAATCAACTTGTCAAGTAGATTTATTAGGATCTCAGTGTCTCGCATTTGCAAGATATTGTCAATGGAGAGCATATGGTTCATTTGCAACAGGAACAAACAGTTCCTATTCTGATCTTACAGGAACAATTAGTAAATCAAATTGTACAGAAGCTACATTAAAAACAAAATTGAAAGGTTGTGCACCGGCAACACATGTAAGAATGCCATCACCGCATTCAATCAGTATTCTGTCAACGTCTGATAGTGGACTTACTTTTGCAGATTGTAATTCTGATGGATATTGTAAAGTAAAAGTAAGAACATATACATGGAGTGAGTTTGCATCATATGTACAAGGAAAAGGTGGTATAACATATACGTATGCTTGGAAAAAATCAATTCCAGTAACAAATCATACGGTTGATAGTAAATATAGTAATTATGTACCTATAAATACATATGCAATTTCAAAGTCAAACATTAATGTTTATGATGCAAATGGTACGAAATATTCGAATCGTTATATCACAGGTTCCAGTGATTTATGTATTATTCAGGAAATATATACAGATGGATGGTGTAAAGTAAAATATCCATCTTCGGCAGAATCATCAGGATATTTTACTGCTTATACTAAAATATCAGAATTTATTTCCAGTGCTTCACCGTCTTCCTGGACTGCAAGTGGGAATGCAACCGCATATAGAAGATCTTCAGGAAGTGACACGATCGGAAGTGTTTCCAAAGGTGATAAAGGGTTAAAAGTGTCCAGTGCAAATGGACGTACACAGGTGATATATCCTGTCAGTGGACAAAGTTATTATAAGATGGGATGGATTGCAGAAAGTAGTTCCAATAATTCCGGAAATTCAGGAACAACGTCAGCCTCTTATCTGGTACCGTGTAAGACTTATGCGATCGGAACGGGGAAAATAAGTGTGTATGATTCTAATCATACGAAATATTCAAATCGTTATATTACAGGTTCTTCAGATTTATGTACAATTAATGCGATTTATACAGATGGCTGGTGTAAGGTGACGTATCCGTCTTCGGCAGAATCGTCAGGATATTTTACGGCATATGCACCGTTAAGTTCGTTTATTCCAAATGCGTCACCAAAAGCATGGACAGCAACTGGAGCTTATACAGCATATCGCAGATCTACAGGAAGTGATACGATCGGAAGTGTCTCTAAAGGAGATTCCTGTGTAGTTGTATCAGAAGAAAATGGACGTATTCAGGTAATGTATCCTGTTAGTGGACAAAGTTATTATAAAATGGGATGGTTGCCGACATCGATAAGCCATAATCCAATCGGCACTCTTGATTCCGCATCCGGTGATATTTATTCAGTATCCTTGGCGGGATGGGCATATGATGAGGATAATGTAAATGCATGTTTGGATATACATGTCTATGTTGGTGGAACGTATGTTGGAGCTTTGAATGCAAATCTAAAACGAACAGATGTGAATAATGCTTACGGATGCGGAGAATATCACGGATTTTCAGGAACTATCCAGCTTGATAAAAGTATTACAGGAAGTCAAAAGATAGAAGTATTCGCAATTAATGTAGGTGGCGGATCGAATGCATTGGTAGGAAGTAAAACAGTAACGATCGGAACTGATACGACGGCACCGGTTATTTCCAATATTAAAGTATCAGATGTGACATCAGAAGGATATACAGTTACTTGCACAGTGACAGATGATCATGGTGTGGATCGTGTTCAGTTCCCGACATGGACAGCGTATAATGGTCAGGATGATTTATTTGCGGATTGGACAATAAATCAAGCAGCCAGTGGAACAGCCAATGGTACTACATATACCTATAAAGTATATACTTCAGCACATAATTATGAAGGCGGTATTTACGCAACACATATTTATGCTTATGATAAATACGGTAATTGTTCTGATGATGCGGCAAATAACATTATGGTACCAATCGAAGTATCCGAAGTATTTTTGAATACATATTCCCTTACGTTTGATACCATAGATGCTCAGCAGGTATTAAAAGCAGAAATAATTCCTTCTGATGCAACGAATCAAGCAATTACATGGTCGAGCAGTAATTCAGCTGTTGCAACAGTAAAAAATGGGGTAGTTACTGCAGTTGGAAGTGGAACTGCAACAATTACTGCAACTTCGAATAATGGAGTGATTGCAGAATGCGAAGTATCTGTGAATGAACCTTATGTAACAGGAATTTCTATTACCCAAAAACCGGAGAAATTAATTTATTATCAAGGTGAATCGTTAGATACCGATGGTTTGGTGGTAAAAGTTCTTTACAGCAATGGTTCCGCAAAAGAGATAACAAGTGGTTTTTCCTGTACACCGACAGTTTTAGATGTTGTGGGTAATACTGAAATTACAATTTCATATGCTGGAAAAACAGCGAAATTTAATGTTACTGTAGAAGAATTACCTTCAGGGGCATTAGAAATTTGTGATGGTTCAGCAAAACCGGGAGAAAGCGTAACGGTTGCAGTAAAAATGAATTCCAATCCGGGAATTATCGCGGCACGATTAAAAGTGGAGTATGACATTGAAAATCTGTCATTAATCGATGTGAACGATGGTGGAATTTTAGGAGAATTTTTATTCGGAAATGATCTAACAGAAGTTCCATATTATATGAGTTGGGAAAATGGTCTGGCATCTTCTAACTATACCGAAACGGGAGAACTTGTTTATCTGACGTTTAAAGTCAAAGAAGATGCACCAGCAGGAGTATATAAAATCAATCTTTCTTATGATGAAGAAGAAATTTATGATATTAATCTTCGAAATGTATATTTTGATGTTGTTGGTGGTGTGATCGAGGTTGAAGAACAGAGTAGTTCTGCTGTGATTGCCAAAGGTTATTCCGGCGATACAACATGGGTTTTAACAGATGATGGAGTATTAACCTTTTCAGGAAAAGGTGCGATAAAAAATTATACATCAAAAACAGCAATGCCTTGGTATGAGTATAACAGCAATATTGAAAAAGTTGTTTTAGAGCATGGTATCACTAAAATTGGTAATTATGCATTTTACGGAATGCCAGAATTAACTTCTGTTACAATTCCAGAAAGTGTAGAATCCATTGGAGAATATGCATTTAAAAACAGTACAGCATTAAAACAGGTTATGTTGCCATCGAATTTGACACAATTAGGAGAAAGTGCATTTTATGGATGTACTTCATTAACAGAAATTGATATTCCAGCAAGTCTTTATACCGTAAAACCATATACCTTTAAAAACTGTACAAAGCTGGAAAAAGTAACATTCCATGAAGGAAACTTGATGAAGCTTTCAGATGGTGCGTTTTATGGAACGGCACTGACGGAAGTATCGATTCCGGATTGCGTATCAATTGTAGATGTTTATTGTTTTAAAAACTGCAGCAAACTGGCATCAGTAAAATTATCTGCAAATATGACCCAGATTCGTGAAGCAGCATTCTATGGAACAGCAATTCCAACGATTGAAATTCCGGAAGGTGTGACAAAAATCGGACCGTATGCATTTAAAAATTGTGTAAAACTGGAAAGTATCAGTTTACCGGAAACATTAACCAGTGTCGGAGAAGCAAGTTTTTACGCTTGTACCGGATTAAAAGGAATTACTTTGCCGGATGCAGTAACAACGATTGGAAATTATGCGTTCCGCAAATGTGAATTATTGAAAACTGTAGATTTTTCGGAAAATCTTCAGACCATTGGAGAAAGTTCTTTCTATGGATGTGCAAGTCTGTTGACAATAGATATTCCAGCAAAAGTTACATCGATCAAAGGTTATGCTTTTAAAGGATGTGAGAATTTGTTAATAGTAAAGCTTCCGGATAGTTTGAGAGAATTAGGAGAAAGTGCATTTTATGCTTGTACAGAACTTGACAGCATTAGGATTCCGGAAAATGTAACTACCGTAGGTGCATATGCATTTTCACGTTCCAGCGTTTTAAAAACAGTGGAATTTACAGGAAATGCACCAGCAATCGGAAGCGGAGCGTTTGCAAAAGTAACGGCAACAGTAATCTATCCGTCTGAGAAAACAGGATGGACATCAGCAGTGAGACAGAATTATGGCGGAACATTAACTTGGATCGCAAAGTAATCTAAAAAAATGGTAAGATCACACCGTAGATCGTTGTGAAAACCATAGCGGTAAAAGAAAAACAGATGGAGAGTACATCTATGATGGAAATCCATCTGTTTTTTAATAAAAATATTACTATGCGAAATGAATAACTTGACTAAAAGTGAAAAAAGATTAAGATTATATTAAGAGAGCTAATGGATTGCTTAGAAAGAGGTGCATACATATCAAGTGATTATGAAGTTAAAACGGATAGTAGTAATTGGGTGTTGTATATTTATCCGAAGAGGATTTACAAGAGCAAAATTACTGAAAAAGGTAAAATATTTTTATCAACAAGGAGAAAAATGCTTTTTTCAACTTTATATTTTGGAACAGAGCCCTATTTGATTTCTTTTGGAGATAATGTGCATGTTGCTTCGGGGGCCAGATTTGTTACACACGATGTTACCGGTAATATGTTGAATTATATGTATCAGGAAGAAAAGGTGACAAATCGTATTGGAAAGATTGAAGTTGGAAATAATGTTGTGATCGGAGCTAATGCGGTAATTCTTTATGATGTAAAAATTGGTGACCGTGTGGTAATTGGTGCCGGTAGTGTAGTTACGGAAGATGTTCCGGAAGGTACCGTTTATGCAGGGGTTCCGGCGAAAGAAATTGGAATGTCTGATGGATATTATCAGAAAATAAGAAAATTTTCTGATTCTGTAGAATGGGATGAATCTGTTCCGCTTTCTTTGAGAAAAAAATTGCAAAAAAAATATTTTTGGAAACATGAAGAATGATAAAACGCATTCTGCAATATGGTATTTTGAAAATTTATTTTTCACGCATATAGGAAGGAGAGGGAGATAATAAAAAACAATAAGAAAAATTATTTTTTTGCAGTAGCAACAGTGGTTTTGATAATAGTTTTGACAGCAGTGTTTTATCATCAGTTTACGGATAAAATAATGCAGCAAGAGCAGTTTTCTGATAAAACAGAAGATTTATATGAGTGGGAGGTTGAAAAAAAAGAATTATCAGAATCGGCTACGCAACAAGAAACATTAGAAGATGTTTCAGAACAAATAAAAGAAGAACAGGAGGGAGAGAAAGAAAAAAAGTCAGAAAAAAGATCCAATGCTTTAGCTGATGAAGAAAAGCAAGAAGCAGTAGATAGCGATGTTGAAACAGTAACAGCTGATAGGAAAGAGGAAAATCAGAAAAATGATATAAGGTCAGAAACCAGTCAGCAGACGAATAAAGATTCTGGAGAAACGGTAAATTCTAAGAAAGAACAATCTGATAAAACGGAATCAGAACAGGAAATACCAAACAAATCAACAGATACTGAAACAAATACAGAAGATGAAAATAAAGACAGAATTGAACAGGCAGAAAAAAATGAGTTTCCTGCAATCGTAGTATCGAATGAACAGGCAAAGCCAGGACAAACTGTCATTGTTACGGTTACATTGGTCAATAATCCGGGAATTTTGGGTACATCTATGACTTTATCGTATGATGAAAGCGCGATGACATTGTTAAAAGCTGAAAATGGTAAAGCATTTAACAACGTTCTTACAATGAGCTGTTCAAAACAGCTTGGAAACGGCTGTGTGTTTTTATGGGATGGAGAAGATGTTTCGGAAAATGAAATTTTTGATGGAACGATTTTAACTTTAGAATTTCAAATTGCGGAATCAGCGCAGGCAGGAAAAGTACCTGTTTTATTGATCAGTACAGAAGGTGGTACAGTCAATAGAGAATTAGGGAATGTTGATCTTGTTTGTGAAAATGGAGTGATTACGATTGGTGAATAGTAAAGTAGTGTAAAACAAAAGAGAAGGGAGTTATTTGTATGAAACAATTGAAAAAATGTTTGGCATTATGTTTGTCATTGATTTTATTGATTTCATCATTGCCGATGGAAACAGCGGCAGCAGAAATTATTGATCATGATAAGGCTGTGATCAGTGTTGAAAATAAAAATTCAGCCTTAGGGGATGAAGTAAATATTGATGTTAAGATTCAAAATAATCCAGGAATTCTTGGTGCAACGTTAGAATTTACATTTGCAGAAGAATTATCTTTAGTGAATGCAGTTTCTGGAGAAGCATTTGCACATTTGACAATGACGAAACCGGGAAATTATGCTTCACCGTGTCGTTTTGTTTGGGATGGACAGGAATTTGAACAAGAAAATATTAAAGATGGTGTTATTTTAACATTAACATTTATGGTTGCGGAAGATGCAGAAGTAGGAAAACCATTAGAAATTACAGTCAATGCACCAAATGGAGATATTTGTGATAATAATTTAAATCCAATTGAAGTCGACATGGTAAGTGGTTCGATTACAGCAATCGATTTTGAACCAGGTGATGTAAATGGCGATGGAAAAGTGAATGTTACAGATGTTATTTCATTGAGAAGGTATCTTGTTGGTGGATATGGTGTAGAGTTAAATGAAAATGCTGCCAATGTAAATGATGATGGAAAAGTGAGTTCTGCTGATATTATTTTGCTTAGACGCTATATTGCGGGAGGATATGGAGTCGTATTATTACCACCGAGTGAACTGGTATGTAAACATACTATGGAAACAACGGAATATAAAGCAGCGACTTGTACAGAAGAAGGTAACATTGCGTATTGGTATTGCACATCCTGTTATAAATATTTTAGTGATGAGGCAGGAAATCAGGAGATCGAACAGGAAGATACGGTGATTGCTGCGAAAGGACATACTGTGGTTATCGATCCGGCAGTGGAACCAACTGTGGAAACACCGGGATTAACAGAAGGATCACATTGTTCTGAATGTTTGGAAATCTTAGTTCCGCAGGAAGAGTGGGTATTAGAATCCTATAGATTAGAATATGAAATATCCAATGGTGATAATTATTTAGCAGGATTAGAGATAGAAAATCCTAATCCGGCAGTACTTGAAAAAGGAGGAGAATATAATCTGAAAGATCTTGCCGTAAAAGGATATAAATTCCTTGGCTGGTATGATGGTGCTGGAAATAATGCAGTTCAGATTAAGAAAATAGAAAATATAGATCATGACATGAAATTGTATGCTCATTGGGAAGAAATCGTATATGAAATACAATACAAATCTGATCTGGTATCAGTGACGGATTCTGATGCAAAAACCTATACGACCAATAAAGGAAAAGTACTGCCGACGTTGGAATTAGATGGTTATAGATTTGCCGGATGGACAGATTTTTATGGAAATACATATACACGTATAAAAGCAGGAATGGCAGAAGATATTGTATTATATGCAAACTGGGTAAGTGATAGAAATCAGGCATGGGCAAAGAATAAATTAGATAAGCCACTGGTTTATGAAGATACTGAAAATGGAATTATATTGTTTACATATGAAATCGGAGAAGTTCGCAATGTTCCGGTTTATGAGATTTATGATTTTGGAAAGATCAATAGCAGTGGGGTTCCAAAAACAATCACTAAAAAATTTTCAGTTACAACATCAGAAAGTCTGATGAATGCATGTTCCTCAACCATTGCAAAATCCACAACAGATTCTTCATCTTGGACGTTATCAAAAAATTGGACAGAAGAAACCAATATTAGTAATGAGTATTGTGAAGAAAATGGATTAACAACGGAGGAAGCAGAAAATATCTGTACTTCAGACACAGGAAACTGGTATGTCAGCAACAGTAAAGGAGGGACACATTCTAATACTACGATTGACAGCAAAGATGAATACAATTTAAAAACAGAAAATAATAATACAAAATCATGGAGTGATGATTATAAAGAGATTCAGTCTACGGGAGATCAAGAAGTATCTTATGATACAACAGAGCGTAAACATGGATATGAAGTAGGTGGAGAACTTTCTTTAGGATACAATAATGGAAAGCAAGACGAAGACTCAAGTAAAGTGGTTTCAACGCTGACCAAGAGTTTAGGTTTTAGTGCAGGTTTGGAACTTTCTGGAAGTTTTGAAGATAAGAGTACAGATAAAAGCGGAACCCAAACAACCACAAAAGGAAATGATGAAACAACGATGAAAGGTATGGTAATGGATTCGTCTGAAAATAACCAAAGTGGCTCCATAACAAATCATACCACCAATAGTACAGATACATCTTCTTGGAATACGGAAACGGGTTACAGCAAAAGTTCCACAACCAGTAAATCGAAAGAAATTTCCACAGAAATTTCGAAATTGATCAGTAATAAATACGGCTATGGAAAATCTTATATTAATGATGAAGGCATCAGTTCAAATCAGGGATTGACTGCAACCGAATCACAATCAGATGAGTATTCTTCACAGGTAACATATTCAACTGTAAAATCTGAAGAAACAGAAATAACCATTACAACAGAAGGTGCGGTCACGGGATATCATCGTTGGGTAATGGCAGGTACGGCACATGTGTTTGCAGTTGTAGGTTATGATGTTTCCACAAAGAGTTACTTTGTATACAATTACAGTGTAATGGATGATGAACTGTATCAGTTTGAAGATTATTCGTATGATTCTGCGAGTTATGATGATAATCAGTCAAGCGTGATTCCTTTTGAGATACCACATGATATTGCAGATTATGTTGATACACAATTATTTGCAACAGAAGGATTAGAAGTTGATTTAGATGGAACGATTACAGCGTATGATGGTCAGGACAGTGTGGTAGCGATTCCTGATTATGCAAGAGTGGATAATAAGGATGGAACATTTTCAGTTGTAAAAGTAACAGGTCTGGCTGAAAACGCTTTCTGTGGTAATGAAAATATAACGGGTGTCAGATTGTCAAAATATATAGATAAGATTCCGAATAATGCTTTCAAAGGCTGTAAGAAGCTGTGGGATGTTGTTTCATATGCAACGTCAATCGGTGATTCTGCATTTGAAGGCTGTACGCTTCTGGATGAATGGAGTTTGAGTTCCAAAATTAAATCGATTGGAAAAGATTCTTTTAAGGGTGCAGATTATCTTATCGTAAATGCGGAAAATCCAAGTGTGGTTTCAAATGCACTGAAATCAGGAGCACAAAAAATTATAGTTGGAATCAATGATATGACGGGAACGTTAGATCAAGTAACGTTAAAAGTACCGGAAGGAACAAAACAGTTTGTATTAAAAGGGTATGGTAAAACATATACTAATTTGACGATTGATTCAGATGCATCCAGTACAGTATTGAATCGTGTGAATATTAATTCTACGGGAATTGTTCCGATTCAGATGAAATCGTCAGAAGTTGGTTTGTATCAGATGACGGTAAATAGCACAAAGAATTGTATTCACATGCTGGGAGATGCGGTCAAAATCGATCTTTATGGACAGGTGAATCTAAACTCGGAAGGCTGTAATGCGTTATTGTGTAAAAATGCAGATCTTGTTCAAGAAACATCCGGATTGGCAACAAAATTAAATTGTAAAGGTGATCTTGTGGTTTGCGGTAATATCACAGGAACAAATTACTTGAATTTTGTATCTGGTCAGATAAAAAAGGTAGATGAAAATACGTTTAATGGGATGTTAAATCCGTATACAGTTTCCTTTAATGCAAACGGAGGAAAAATAACGAGTGGTGCAAGTTCAAAAGTAATTTATTGTGGTCAAAAATATGGAACACTTCCAACAGCAGAACGTCAAAACTATATATTCCTTGGATGGTATACAGCAGCAAGCGGAGGTACGAAGATTACAGAAGATAGTGTTGTAAATGTTCAGAATAATCAAACGTTGTATGCACAGTGGAAAGCGAATACATACAACCTGAGTTTCAATGCGAATGGCGGTTCAGTATCAGAAAGCAGCAGAACAGTGACATGTGGAGCAGCAATTGGAAATCTGCCAACTCCGACAAGAGACTTCTATACATTCTTAGGCTGGTATACAGCAGCAAGCGGAGGAACAAAAGTATCATCAAGTACAACGTTTAATTCTGCAACAACATTATATGCACAGTGGAAAATAAATGATGTAAAAGGCTGGGTAAAAGCTTCAGAAGTACCATCTGGCGCACAGATTGTAGAAACCAAATGGACTTATACATTAAGGGAATATAAAGAAAGTGGAAGCTCGTCGTTATCAGGATATACAAAATACGATACTAAAAGAACTGGTTGGGGGGCAACTCAGGGACCGGTATATTCAGATCCTTCCGGAAATGGAAGAAATGTTTGGTCTGAAGCGTATGTTGCATCCTCTAACTACAAAACAGTATATCATTACTTTAGATACTCTACAGGACAGTTTGCAAGTGGAGGTTCTGATAAATCAGGAACTAGTTATGGATCTAATTATTATACGTATGATTTTGATTATGCGTTAACGCATAAAGGAACATCAGGAAATTATGCGGTTGGCTATCGATGCTATTATACAGCTGCAAATGCAAATACTCAGAGTGGAAAATATATTACGGTTTGGGAATGTTCTCCACTTACAACGCAGGAATGGGTATCTGATAATTATGCTACACGTTGGTATTATCAGGATCCTATTTATACCTACTATTACTATAGGGATGTTAATAAGGAATCCACATCAGATCCATCAGGTCAGGCAAATGTATCTAATGTTGTAAAATATGTAAAATACAGAAATAAATAATGCTTATGAGTTAAAACGTAAATTACTGGGGGTCTGTTTCAAGACTCCCGGTAATTTTGTAAAAAGGATTTAAATTTGCCGAAAAAATAATCATATCTAAGAAAAAATATTCATAAAAACATAAGAATTTCTTCATTTCATTCCCCTGAAATCCAAAGTATAATAAAGCCATACAAAACGGAAAATCATGGATATAAATAAAGAAAGGGGGAATTTTATGAAACGGAATATTTCATTTTTGGGGACATTGCTGCTGGTTTCTCTTCTGGCTGGATGCGGAAGCTCTTCTATGAAAAACACGGAGGATATTGCGACAGAAGTTTATGAAACCGCTGCACCGGAAGAGTATGCGGTAGATGAAGATGCAGTGGAAATGTCTGAAATAATGGAGGACGGGATTGCTTCCGGGACAGAAATCGCTTCAACAGTGCAGACGGAAAGAAAACTGATCCGGACGTTTGAAATTTCCATCGAAACGAAAGAATTTGATGAAGTGGTGGACGGAATCCAGAAAAAGGTACAGTCACTTGGGGGCTACATAGAACATTCGTCTTTGGACAGCGGTTCTTCGTATTATCGCAATTATAATCGTTACAGCTATATGACGGTACGGATTCCAAGCGATCAGCTGGATGCATTTGTGGAAAATGTGAAAGAGACCTCGAATGTTACGAATATCTCAGAATCTGCAGAAGATATTACGCTGCAGTATGTAGATACCGCCAGCCGGAAGACCGCTTTAGAAACAGAAAGAGATCGTTTGATGGAACTTTTGAAAAAAGCAGAAACGGTGGAAGACCTCATTTCGATCGAAAGCCGTTTGTCAGAAGTGCGGTATCAGTTAGAGGCTTATACTTCCCAGCTTCGTACTTATGATAATCAGGTAGATTACAGTACGGTCAATCTTAGTATCAATGAAGTAGATCGGGAAACGAAAGCAGAACCAAAATCTTTTTGGGAAGAAGTCAGTGAAAAGTTTGGAAACAATCTCTACGGAGTTGGACGTGATT
>CAYZWD010000006.1:0-16367 GCA_964482115.1 uncultured Acidiphilium sp.
GCCTATCCGCCGAAGTAAAAACGTTAATTTTCTTGGGCAGTGAAGAAAAGGCGTTTAGCCGATCGCGAGGTCGGATTTTTTAGCGTGCCCAAAAGCGCGCTATTTTTATTTTACGGAGGATTTTAAAATGAAAAAAACTATCAAAATTGTAGCCGTTTTATTATGCGTAACGGCTTTACTTTTCAGCTTTACGGCTTGCGGAAACAACGAGCCCGTAGACGACGTCGTTATAATTGTTTCTAGCGAAAAAATCGATATAACCGATAAAACCACGCTTTTAGATTATATGAACGCGCTTAAAGAGGGCGGCGAGCTGGAATTTGAATTAAGCGACGGCATGGTTACTTCTATAAACGGGGTTGCAAACACGGCTGATTATTCTAGCTGTTGGATGCTTTATACCGGCGACGCCGATCAAGCTAATACCGCGTGGGGTACGGTCGATTACGACGGTAACGTTTACGGTTCTGCCGTTTTAGGTGCCGAAGCGCTCGTTATTAAAGAGGGTTGTGTTTATATTTGGTCTTACGTTACGTTTTAAAACATGAGCCCCGCTAAAAAAATAGTTTTGCCGAGCGTATTTACTGCATTACTTATCGGCGGACAGTTCGTTTTAAACGGCGTTAGGGGGGTAGAGGTCGTTACCGTATTGCTTTTATCTTTCGCGTATCGCTACGGAATTAAGCAAGGCTTGCTCGTTGCCAACGCGTTTTCGATATTGCGGTGCTTTATTTTCGGCTTTTACCCCGTCGTTATAGCGCTGTATTTAATTTATTACAATTTATTCGTAATGGCTTTCGGGGCGGCGGGTAACTTTTTCGGTCGCCGCTACGGAATAAAAGCGCACGTCGCCGTGGTAATATTAGCGGCGTTAACTACGTTTTCGTTTACTTTGATAGACGACGTTTTAACCCCGCTCGTTTACGGGTTTAGCTTAAACGCCGCAAAAACGTATTTTTACGCGTCTATTCCCACGGCTGTAACTCAAACGGTTTGCACCGTTATTACCACCGCGTTTTTGTTCCCCGTTTTAATTAAAGTTCTAAAATAGCGCCGCGCTTTTAGCGTTAGCGCTATTTTTAGTGCCGTTTAGTCTATTTTGCTAAAAACGATTGACATACAAGTTAATAAGAGTTAAAATTAAAGCATAAAATAAAGGCGTGCGTTTTTGCGTAGCTTTTGGGCGTCGCAACGCGCGAAAGGAGATTTTTTATGGTTGAAAACGAACTTTTAAGGGCAAATTCTCGCAAGCAGCTAGGCGGCAATATCTTTGCCGAAGCGTGGTTGTTTTGCATGCTTGCGGCAATTATAATCAGCGCTATTGTCGGCGCGCTGTCGTTTACGGCAGTCGGTGCAATAATAGTAAGCGGTCCGCTCGCGTACGGGCTGAGCCGCTTGCATATTGACTTGGTTAAGGGTAAACGTGCCGATCTTTCGCGTTTGTTTTGCGGTTTCACCGAAGCTTTCGGTACGTCGTGCGTTTTATATTTGCTCGAAACCGTTTTTTGCGCGCTTTGGAGTATGTTATTCGTAATTCCCGGCATAGTTAAAGCTTATTCTTACGCGCTTTCTACTTATATTTTGCAAGACGATCCTTCTAAAGATTGGCAAACCTGCCATAACGAAAGCATAGAACTTATGCGCGGCTATAAAATGAAATTGTTCTTGCTGGATTTAAGCTTTATCGGTTGGTATTTGCTCGGCGCTTTGTGCTTCGGTATAGGCGTTATATTCGTAGTTCCTTATCACAATCAAGCCCGCGCTAATTTTTATATGGCGCGCGTTGCTTTATGCCCGCAAAACACCGCCGCCCCCATGGGCGAAAACGATTGCGCAAGTTTTGGCGAAAACGCTTGAACTACGCGATAATCGACCTATAGCCCCGTTTTTTGTTTTTAAAACGAAACTCGGGGCTTTTAAATAATTTTAATAGTTAATAAAAAAGAGGTCAACGTGAAAAAGTATTTATTGCCCGAAACGGGTAAATTTTTTAAAGCAAACTTGCATTGCCACACTACGGTATCGGACGGAAGCTGGTCGCCCGAGCGCGTTAAAGAGGAGTATAAGGCGCGCGGCTATTCGATAGTCGCGTATACCGATCACGATTTAATGC
Source organism: uncultured Acidiphilium sp. (assembly GCA_964482115.1). Lineage (GTDB taxonomy): Bacteria > Bacillota > Clostridia > Christensenellales > Borkfalkiaceae > HGM11416. The sequence goes on from CAYZWD010000006.1 coordinate 2,114, forward strand.
TTCCGCACCCCGAACTTTGCGACGACGACTTTTTGGCTATGAACGGTTACGAAATGGAAGTTAACGCTATTTCGGGTGCGGATTGGATAACTTCAAAAACCACGCATATGTGTTTAGTCGCGCTTACGCCCGATATAAAAACTCAAGTGTGCTGGAACAGAAAATATTTAGGTTACACATGGGGCAACGCTAACGAGCTTGCAAAAACTCACGCATGTTTTAACGAAAACGAGCCCGATTTTTACCGCGAACATACGCCCGAGGTTATTTCGGAAATGATGTGCCGCGGGCGCGAGGCGGGCTTTTTCGTAACCTATAACCACCCCGCGTGGTCTAACGAAGACTATTCCGATTATATCAATTTCGAAGGCATGCACGCAATGGAAATAGTAAATTACGGCTGTTATCACGAAGGTTACGAAGATTATAACCCTCGCGTTTACGACGACATGCTCCATGAAAACAAGCGTATTTATTGCATCGCTACGGACGATAACCACAATCATAGCGGCGAGGCGGACTCGTTCGGCGGCTTCACGATGATAAAAGCCGAGCGCTTAGATTACGGGCTTATAGGCAAAGCGCTTTTAAACGGACATTTTTACGCTAGCGAGGGCCCGCAAATTCACTCGCTTTGGGTTGAAAACGGCGTGGTTCACGTAGAGTGCTCGCCCGCGGTAAGAATCTCTATGAAAACGGGTATTATTTACGCTAAGGCTTTTAATTCGGAGGGCGGAACGCCGCTTACGAGCGCTTCGTTCGAAATTAAGCCCAACCAAAAATACTTCCGCATAACCGTTACGGACGCAAGCGGAAAACACGCTTGCACCAACGCTTATTTTGTTGACGAGCTTTAATAAAAGCCCACCTATAGGTCGATTAACGGCACTTTCGGTATAAAAAACGATATAAAAACGGATATAAAAAAGCAGTCGGCGTTTAACCGATTGCTTTTTAATTATTTTCGGGTTTATTAAATTAGGCAAGCGTAGTACCCGACCCCGAAGTTTGGTTTTGCGCGGTTTGCATATTTTGCGCGGTTTGCCCGTTTTGGCAAGCGCACCCGCTCGAAGAGCTTATAAGCGCAAGCAGTAGCAACAGTTGGGTAGATGAAACCTCGTTACCGGCGTAAAGCAGAAAAAGTAAACCGATAAAGGCAACGTTGATGTTCAATTTTTTACTCCTTATTTACATTTTATTGCTTAATTCGCCTAAATATGACCAAAAAATTCAAATGCACGGGTTGACACGCGTTGCTTATATGCTTAAAATATAATTATCGAGCAAAAAAATAAAACTTTTAGTCGCGGCGCGCTTGCATTATTTTTTAAATTTTATTGCGGGCGCGTGCGCAAAGTGAGGTTATAATGCAAGCTTTGGCACAAAACGTTATTATGCTGGATAAAAAAACGCTGTCGCTCGTAAACGATTACGTCCCTGACGAGGAAATTTTAAGCGAGCTCACCGCTTTTTTTACTATTTTTTCAGATTACACTCGGCTTAAAATAATATCGGCTTTGGCAATATCCGAAATGTGCGTAAGCGATTTAGCTAGGGTGCTGGCGTTAAATCAAACCACGTTAAGCCATCAACTCAGGCTATTAAAAAATTTAGACGCCGTAGTTTGCCGCCGTCAGGGCAAAATAATAATATATTCGCTTAAAAACGAGCTGCTTAGCGACGTTTTGTTAAAAGGAATTGAATTTTTGGGCTTTTAATTTTTTGCTTCTAATTTTATTTTCGCCGCGCGTTTTAACATTCCTTTACGCGGTTTAAACCCGCTTTTAAGCAAAAAATAGCCGTTAGGCTAAACGGCGGTTAGGTTAAACGGCGGTTAGGCTAAATGGCGGGGCAGGTCGTTTAAAGCAAAAATGAGCTCGTCTAGTTCGGCGGTAACGTTTGCCTCGCATAGGCTAACGCGAACTAAGCCGTCCGTTTCGGTGTGTAAAAACTTGTGCGTTAGCGGCGCGCAATGATAGCCGCCGCGCACCGCGATGCCGTAGTAATCGGATAAAATGCCCGTAATTTCTTGCGAGGAACGCCCGTTATACGCAAACGCGACGATGCCCGTTGGGTTTTGGCGCGAAAAAACCGTTACATTTTCGTTTAAGCTGAGTTTTTCGCATAGATATTTTGTTAGCGCAAGCAAAAGTTTTTGCTTATACGCCATGTTTTCGCCGTTGTATAAAACGCCCTCGTAAAGCGCTAGGATAGCGGGCAAGTTAAGCGTTCCGCATTCTAAAAGTTCGGGGTAGCCCGAGGGTATCTCGGCAAAAGTTTCGGTACCGCTCCCGCCGTAAAACGTGGGGAAAATTTGCGTATCTTTATCAAAAAGCAAGCACCCCGAGCCTTGTATGCCGTTTAAGCCCTTGTGCCCGGCTGCGCAAAGCACGTTAATTCCTTGCTTTTGCATGTTCACGTAGGTGTGCCCAGCGACTTGCGCGGCGTCTAACAAAAAAATAATTTTACGTTCTTTTAAAAGCTCGCCTACGCCTTCGTAGTCGTTAACCGTGCCCGTAACGTTAGAAGCGCCCGTAAGGCAAACCATATACGTTTGCGGGGTAATAGCCCGCTCGACGTCCTCCGCCATAATCGCGCCGAAACTGTTTTTTGGCGCTATTTCGGTTATCGTTATAAGCCCTTTGTTTTTTAGCGCGTAAAGCGGGCGCAAAACGCTGTTGTGCTCGTAAACGCTAACTATAACGTTGCCGCCTTTTTTTGCCGTGCCTAAAATAGCAAGGTTAAGCGCCTCGGTGCAGTTTTTTGTTAAAACAACCCGCTCTACGCAGTCGTTTCCGAAAAATTCGGCAAGCGCTTTGCGCGTTTTATAAACTTGTTTTTCCGCGCCCACCGCCAGGGCATGCCCGCTGTGCCCCGCGTTTACGTTTAAATATTTAATCGCGTTAAACGCCGTTTCGTAAACGCAAGAGGGTTTATAGCCGCCCGTTGCCGCGTTGTCTAAATATATCATCACCTTTCTCATTCCGTAATAATATATTATATAATAAGCGAGGTTATGCGAAAACGGCTAAAAATTAAACTTTATCGCCTTAAAAAAGCGTAAAGCATTTTCGGTTTAAATTCGGTTAATTTTGCGTTTTACGCTTTATTTTTTTGTATTCAAGCCGTTTTTTGCTTAATTCGCGATTATTGCAAAGGAGGAAACATGACGATAGTTGCCTTTAAAACCAAAACCGAGGTTTTCGAGTTTGCCGAAAACTGTTCGCTTGCGGGCTTTGGCGGTAAAGTTGCCGCTACGCCTAAAGAAATAAAAACGGGCTGCGGGTTTTCCGTTATCGTAAACGACCGCCACGCGTATAACGCCTTGGCGCTGGTTAGGCGGGGATATTACCCGACCTTTTACGGCGCGTTTAAATACGTTAAGGAGGGTGCGCGCGTTAGCGTTTCGCGCCTTGCGTAAGTTAAAAACGCCGCGCGTTTAAGCCGCGTTGCGGCAAGCTCGTTTAATATTTCGTTTTTTTTGCCGCGGGTGCGCTTTTTGCCCCGCGGCTTAGCCGTTAAAGAGCCGAACTAATAAAGTTTTAACCTCGTTAAATTTGTAAAATCGGCGTTAAACTCTCTTATAATACGCCTAGTATTATTGCGTTCGTTTGCCTTGATTTTTTTTAAATTTTGCTCTTGTTAAAATGCGTAGCACCTTAAGCCCGTATTTTTTAGATGTTTTTGGTAAAGCTTTGCGCCGTCGTATATTGATACTACAAACAATGTTTTGCCGAAAACGGCAAAAAAAGACGCGCTTAAGGCTTTATCGGTTCAATTCTTCTTAGGCTATATTTTGCTTTTTTTGTAAATTCGTTTTTTAGCGCGTTATTTGCTGAGTTTTGTTTTGCGTTTTGCTAGGCGTTTTGTTATGCGTTTTGCTAGGCGTTTTGCTTTGCGCCCCCGCAAAAGGTTGACAATTCGCGCCCGCGTGTGATATATTTTTTATTGCAAAATTATTAGCGAAAATATTAGCTAAACGGCGGTTTGTCGCATGCACGCCGTAAGGCAAAGGGCGGGCTAAAACGCAAAGGGCGGGCTAAAACGCAAAGGGCGGGCAAAAATGCAAAACCAAAAGGTCGATGCTATAATTGCATATTTTGAAAATAGGTATCCTTCGCCGTTGCCAAAGCTAGAATTTTCAAGCGAATACGAGCTTTTGGTCGCCGTAATTTTATCGGCGCAATGCACCGACGAGCGGGTTAACAAGGTTACCGCCGAGCTTTTTAAGAGCTATAACACTCCGCAAAAAATGCTTACGCTTTCGCAAACCGAGCTAGAAAAACATATATTTTCGTGCGGGCTTTACCGCTCTAAGGCGGCGCATATACTTTCCGCCAGTAAGGATATAGTAAATAAGTTCGGCGGAAACGTGCCTAGCGAGTTCGATAAGTTACTATCGCTTGCGGGCGTGGGCAGAAAAACGGCAAACGTTGTTAGCGCTGTTGCTTTTTCTAAACAAGCCATCGCCGTCGATACTCACGTTTTTCGCGTTGCCAACCGCATAGGCTTGGCGCACGGCAAAACCCCTTTCGAGGTCGAAAAACAGCTTTGCGAAAAACTTCCGCGGCAAAAATGGTCTAATTGCCATCACTATTTGATTTTTTACGGGCGTGAAGTTTGCTCCGCAAAAAAGCCCGCGTGCGAAAGTTGCTTAATCAGCGAGTTTTGCGAATTTTACGCTTCTAAAACCGTAAAAACCGCAAAAACGGAAAAAACTATTAAAACGGCAAAAATCGCTAAAATCGAAAACGAATAAAAAAACGAAATAAAGCAAAATTTTAACTAAATAAGGCAAGAAAAAACTTTGCTAAGTTTAAACGGCTTAGTTTTTTCTTAAAAAGTGAAAAATGTTTATTGATAAAGAGAGTATTATTATAAAGGCGGGCGACGGCGGCGACGGAGCTACCTCGTTCATAAGGTATAAAGGCGTCGCTTACGGCGGGCCCGACGGCGGCGACGGCGGAAACGGCGGCGACGTTATTTTCGTTGGCGATAAAAACAAAACCAGCCTTATAGATTTTCAGTTTAAGCACAAATATTTTGCCGAAAACGGCGCTAAGGGCGATACCAAAAACTGCACGGGGCGTTGCGGCGAAAGCATTATTATTCCGTTACCGCTCGGCACGGTGGTAAAGGACAGCGAAACCGGCAACGTCATTTGCGACGTGTTTTATCACGGGCAAAAGGTAACCGTTTTGCAAGGCGGCTCGGGCGGTAAGGGCAATAAAAAGTTTTGCACCAGTCGCCGCCATGCTCCGCATTTTTCGCAAAAAGGCGAAAAAACTCAAATCAGGCGCGTGGTTTTAGAGCTTAAAATGATTGCGGACGTTGGGCTTTTGGGCTTTCCGAACGTGGGAAAATCTACGTTGCTTTCTAAAATTTCGGGCGCTAAGCCTAAAATCGCCAACTATCACTTCACTACGCTTTCGCCGAATTTAGGCGTGGTCAGGCACGGAGAGGAAGATTTCGTGGTGGCGGATATTCCCGGTCTTATAGAGGGCGCTTCGGAGGGAGCGGGGCTCGGGCACGAGTTTTTGCGGCATATCGAGCGCACCAGAATGCTCGTTCACGTGGTAGACGTCTCCGGCGTGGAGGGTAGAAACCCCTTAGACGATTTTGAAAAAATCAACGCCGAACTTAAAGGGTATAGCGAAAAGCTAGCTTGCGTGCCGCAAATAGTGGCGCTTAATAAAACGGACATTGCGGGCGCTGAACAATACGTTGCCGATTTTATTAAAAAATACGGCAAAAAATATAAAATAGTTGAAATTTCCGCAATTAAAGCCGAGGGCGTTAAGGAACTTTTAGATAGCGTTTGCGAATGCTTAAAAGAACTGCCCGCGCTTAAACCTATGGAGTTCGAGCCGTTCGTTTATCAAAAACAAAACACCGACGAGTTCGAAATTGCGCGCGACGACGACGGGTATTTTGCCGTTATCGGTCCGCTCGTCGATTTGCTCGCCCGAAACGTCGTTTTAGACGACCAAGATTCTATCGCTTATTTCCAAAAAACCTTGCGCGATAAAGGCGTTATTTCGGCGCTCCGTTCTAAGGGCGCAAAGGACGGCGACACCGTCGTTATAGGCGAAATCGAATTCGACTTCGTTGAGTAATTTTAGCTTTTTTAGCCCGCTGTTTCGCGGATTACAAAAAAGCAAACTGCAAGTGTTAAAAATTAAAAGTGCGCCTATAGGTCGATTATCGCGTAGTTCGCACAAAATTTCGGGTTTTTTCGCACTAAAAGCAAAGCGGTTATAAACCGTTAAAAATCGTTAGTATAAATTAGTATAAATAAAGGAAAAGTATAAAAATGTTCACTTCTAAGCAAAGGAGCAATTTGCGCTCGCTCGCGCAAACTATAGCGCCTATAACTCAAGTAGGCAAGGGCGGCGTAAGCGAAAATTTAATAAAAAGCCTTTCGGACGCGTTAGACGCGCGCGAGCTTATTAAAATAAGCGTTTTAAACAACGCCGAGGACGACGCGCGCGATATAGCTATAGAAATTGCCGAAAGTTTAAACGCCGAAGTGGTGGAAGTAATAGGCAAAAAAATAGTGCTATACCGCAAAAGTTCGCGCAAGGATATTAAACACGTAAAATATTAAGCGAAAAATCTTGAACGCGTTAAAAATAAGCGTTAAAATCAAGCGAGAAAAATATAAAAATCGCGCGTTTAATCGCTAAAAATCGGCGGAGTTTTGTTTTTTTCGGTTTTGTTTTTGCCAAAAAACAAGCAAAAGGCGGCAATTAAAAAGCTTATAAGCGCGTAAATTACGTAATATTTTTTAAAAAAAGTCAACGGCGCAAGTGCTAAAGCGGCTAATCCGGTTAAAGTAAACGCAGCGGCTCGTTTTTTAGTAAAAGCGTTTTTAAAAAACGTTTTAAGCTTGTTTTTTGCATTCGCACCGCCGCGAAACGGCAAAATTTTAGGCTCGTAAAAATAATTCGCCTTTTTCATAAGCGCAAAAAGTTCGGCGGGCTCCGCAATATAAACGCTACAAGAAAAAGTTTTAAAAAGCGAGCGCGCGTCTTCTTCGGCGCGATTGCAAAACAAAATAATTTCGTCGGTTTTTTTAACTTTTTTTAAAATTTCGGCGGCTTTTGCGCGGGTAAAAGTTTTGCCGTAGTCTATAAAGCATTTGCAACCGCTTTGCGTTAGCAAATAGCCTTTGCAACTTTTTGCGGGGGCGTTTAGCCGCGAAAGTAAATTCAAAAACCAACCGTTAAGCTCCGATGCGGGCATAATTTCAAATTCCGCAAGCGTGCTTTCCATTAAACGGCGTTCGGCTTTTTTTATTAAAAGCCGCTTATTTTTTTTAATTTTAAAAGCGCATACTAAAAAGCAGACGGCAATTCCCGCGGCAGCCGAAATTATAAGCGAAGCCGCGTTGTTGCTTATAAAAAGCGAACTTAACGCCCTAAAAATAAAAAAACTTAATGCGGCGGATAGCGCGCCGTCTATAAAAACCGATAAAGAAAAATTTTTCACGTTATAGTTATTAGCTAATTTTTAAGAGTTAACCGCGCTAATTTTGGCGGATTAGCTTGAATTTATTCGTATTTTGTGGTAAAATAAGGTTATGGAAACAAAAAACGGCAAGGCGAGCGCTTGCACAAAAAAAATAATAGGCGTATTCGGCGGCTCGTTCGACCCGGTGCATTTAGACCACGTTAACGTTTGCCGCTTGTTTTATAAAAAAGCAGAGCTCAGCGAGCTTTTAGTAATTCCCGCGTACGTTTCGCCGTTTAAAAACGAAGCCTACGTTAGCGCGGAAGACAGGCTGAATATGTTAAAGCTTGCCTTTCAAGATTTTTGCGGCAACGTTACCGTTTCCGATGAAGAGCTGGCGCGCGGCGGCAAAAGTTATACGTACGAAACTATAATGAATATAGCAAACCGCTATAAAAATCAAAACGCAGAATTGTGTTTTTTAATAGGCGAAGATAGCGCTTTAACCTTTCATACCTGGAAAAATCCTAACGAAATTTTAGCGCGCGCGCGGATAGCCATCGTCGGGCGCGGGGGCGGAAAACTAATAAGAACCGCCGAAGTTTTTGAAAGAAACAACGCCGCGTATTTAAACAAAAAGCCCTTGCTTATAGAAGCCGAGGGCGGCGCGTCTTCAACGTTGGCTCGCGAATATTTAAAGCTTAACGTTAACGCTAGCGGCTTGCTTGCGCCCTGCGTGTGTGAATATATTAAGCAAAACGACTTATATCGCGGCGATAAATATTACGAATTTTTAATTAAAAACAGCACTCCGCACCGCTTAAAACACACGGCCGGGGTTATTTACTTCGCGCGCGAATATGCAAAACGGCTTGGCGTTAGCGAGCAAAAAGCCGCGCTTGCCGCTTTATTGCACGACTGCGCTAAATATCTGGATTATAACGCTTACGCGGGCTTCGATTTAGCCGAGATTGCCGCAAAATACGGCGAAAAAAGCGTTCCGCCGCCCGTTATTCATCAATTTTTGGGCGCGTACGTAGCAAAAAACGTGCTCGGCGTAACCGACGAAGCCGTGCTTTCGGCAATAGAACGCCACACCACGGGCGCGCCTAATATGTCCGCTTTGGAAAAAATCGTTTTCGTTGCCGACTTGTTAGAGCCTTCGCGCGATTACGGAGAGGTTGAAGAACTCAGAGCCGCCGTTAACGAAAATTTTGAGCTCGGCTTTAAGCTTTGCGTAGAGCGCATTCATAAATTTTTAAAAAAGGGCGACGAGCCGCTTTTTATAACCGATAAAACCTACGCGTATTACGTAGAAAAAAATAAACTATAAACTAAAGGAAAGCAATATGGAACAATTAAACTCTGTTAATTTAGCTAACGAAATTTGCAAAATATTAAGCGATAAAAAGGCGCGCGATATCGTTAAAATAAACGTTGCCGAAAAAACTTCGCTTGCGGATTGGTTCGTTATAGCAAGCGGGCGTTCGGGCACTCAGGTTAAGGCTTTGGCTGAATACGTCGACGACGGAATGAGTAAGCTCGGTATCGAGCCCCGCCGCCGCGAAGGCGACGAAGAGGGGCGTTGGATAGTTTTAGACTACGGCGACGCTATAGTGCATATTTTTAACGACGACAGCCGCTTGTTTTACCACCTTGAAAGGCTGTGGGGCGACGAAAGTTCTATCGAACGCATTCAAAGCGAAGACTGATTTTTATTGTTTTTTTGCCTTAGCTTTTTTAAGTCGATTTTTTGCGCGAAAGTGCCGTTAATCGACCTATAGCCCCGCTTTTTAATTTTTTCGACTAAAATCGCCGCGTTTTTTTTGTAAAAACCGTTTTAAATTATTGCGTTTTGGCAATAACTTCGGTAAATAAAATGCGGCGTTTTTTTTGCGCCGCGCGGAGAATTAAAATGAATGCAAAAAATAAAGCAGAGCAATTAAAAAAGTTTAAAAGCATAAGCGGCTTAAAAAACGGTGAAAGCTACGGGCGCTATAAAAGCGGCGTAACCGACTTTGGCAGCGAAAACTGCGGAAACGGCACGGCTTGCGAAGGTTGCGCCGCAACGCAGGTTGAAAACGGCGAATTAGAAAACGCTTGCTTTTCAAATAACGAATATGCGGGTTTTAAAAAAACCTTGCGGCAAATCAACGATGATTTTTCTAAAGAATTAGCCGAGAATTTTTCGGTGGAAAATAACGAAATTTGCGCGTTGCCGAAAGAGGACGATATATCTACCGATTGCGATTTGACTACCGAGGACGATTCGCGCCCCGAGGGTATTTTACCCGCCGAGGGCGATTTATCCGCTTTTGAAAAAATTCAGTCGGTCGAGCAAGCTTTGCCGCGGCCTTCCGCCCCGCCGCTTGAAACAGAGCCGAAAAATAAATTAGATTCCGATATTATAAGCGCGGATATAACTGAAAACGTAGGCGAGCTTAATATTTTAGGCGAAACTGCCGCGGAAAAAACAAACGCCGCGGTCGAAAGCAACTTTGCGGATAATACTAGCCGTATAAACGGCGGCGCTACGGGCGGGGCGGACGTCGTTGTCGGTTCGGCGGGCGCGGCTTGCGAAGTCGGCAAGGTCGGGGAGATTAGTGATAGCGAGATCGAAAACGAGCGTTATCGCTCCGAATTTAACGAATTCAGATACGCGCGCTATATGGGGTTCGTTATAGCCGATATGCGCAAAGTTTACGGTGCGGGCAAAATAACCGCGGCGCTCAGCGATTTTGAAAGAGAAAAGCCTTACGCCTACGAGTTCACCACGCGCGGGCTCGGCATTGCGGGCAGTTATATTAAAAGCGTGCGCAAGTCGCTAAAAAAATCGCGCGGGGCGCAAAAAAGCGTTGCGGTAGCCGCGGCCGACGACGCATGTAACGCTGAAACGTGCAACGCCGCTAATGCGGAAAACGCGTATAACGCGAGCGGAAAACGCGCCAAAAAATCATACGCACTTCCGCGTGCGTGCGCCGTTATAGGCGGCGATGGGGCGGATAGCGCTTTGTTAATTACCCTTAAAGAAATACGCTTGGCAAAAAAACTTGGCGCAAGCGAAATTACGGTTTTCGTTTCGCCGTCGGTTGCGTCGTCGGGCAATAAAAAAGCGATAAAAAGCGAAATAAAAGCCCTAAAAAGGGCGTGTTTTAACAAAATATTCAAGCTCGGCGTTAACTTAGGTGAACTTACGCAGCTGCAAGCCGAAAACGTTATTTCGGTGGCGGCGGCGCTTAAAATAAAGTCGTTTACGCTTTACGGCAACGGCGCGTTTTTCAAGCTTAAACGCCTAAAATCGCTTGCCCCTAACGCTCGGTTCGAAGTGTATTCGCAAGTAAACTCAGCCCGCGCGCTAAGCGAACTTATAGAAGGCGGCGCGGATAAAATACACACGCCGCACCTAACCGAACTAAGCCGCTCCGTGCGCGAAGCGTTCAAAAACGTTAGCCTAAGAAGAATTGAACCGATAAAGCCTTAAGCTCGTCTTTTTTGCCGTTTTCGGCAAAACATTGCTTGTAGTATCAATATACGACGGCGCAAAGCTTTACCAAAAACATCTAAAAAATACGGGCTTAAGGTGCTACGCATTTTAACAAATCCAAATTTGTAAAATCTTCGTTAAACTCTCTTATAATACGCCTAGCCGTGATTTGACTATACCTTAATTTTTTTGAGGATTAATCCCTTAGTTGCACCCTCTTATCTTCGTGCATTACACGAACGGCGCGTATAAAAACGTTGCCGCCGAAGCGGACGAACTTATCGGAGCCCGTCATAAAAGCCTTATAAATATCCGTTGCCGCACCGGTGAATTTAAAGAACTTGAGTAAAAACCGAGTAAACCCCACAAAAAACTGCAAAAAAGGCGGGGTTAATAGCATTCGAAGGTGAAAAGTTTGGTTTTATCCGTTTCGCCGTAGTTGCCAAAAACGGTTAGTGTAATTTGCTTAACTTTGCCTTTTGCGGGCACTAAAACGTTGCGTTTTTTGTTTTGATTTTCTTTAACGGTAGCGTTTTTTCCGTTTTCGAAAAGAATTTCAAGCTCGTACGCTTTTGCCAAAGTTTTAGGCATGTGCATAACGGGCGAGTCGTCTAAAATATTGCAGCGCATAGAGTGTTGTTTTTCGCATTCGTTTACGTCGTAAGTAGCGCGCGTTAAATCGCTGTCGAAAACTATTTTTATAGCTGAAATGCGCGCGGGCTTTTCAAAAACGTATTTTATCGGCTTGCCGTTTTGTATAAATTCGCCGTTGTTGCAAATATTTTCGTTTTCGCAGGCAAAATCTCTGTCTTTGCCGTTGCGCAAAACGTCGCTTGCGCCTAGTAATTTTGCTTTTTTGCAAACCGAGGCAACCTCGCGGTTTATTTTAGGCAAAAAGCAATCGTTTTGCATTAATACGCGTTGAACCTCGCCAACGTGCGCCAAAACTCCGCGCGGCGAGGTTTTATGCTTGTTTGCAACCCACGCCGCAACGCCCACGGCTTGCCCTATAATGCTACAAGTGCCCATAACGCGGGCGGAACTCGTAGCCATATGCGTGGCGCTTATATTTCTGCCCGCAAAGAAAAGGTTTTTAACGTTTTTAGAATATAAACAGCGGTATGGTATGCCGTAAGGGCTTTTAACGGGAATAGAATAATTGCTGAAAGTGCCGTCGAACCCGTCGGGGTTGTGGTCGTCAAGCGGCCAACCGCCGTAGGCAACGGTATCTTCAAAAATTTTGCCTTGCATAATATCGTTGGCGGTTAAAACGTAATCGCCCAGCATTCTGCGCGATTCGCGCTTTGCGGCTAAAAAGCCTAAAAATTCAAGCTCGAAATAATCGGCGTCGAACTCGCCGGAGTTTTTAATCGTATCCCAAATGCCAAGGCAAAGCGCAATTAAGCGTTTATTAATGCTTTCGGCATTTTTTACGGTATCAAGCGTGCCGCCAAGCTCTATATACCAAAAATTTTCGTAAGGGTTTAGTAGGTTTACGCCTTTGCTTTTTAATTTTTCAACGGGAACCTTTTCGGCCCATTACGGGGCGTGGAAAGGTATTTTTTTATTAGTTTTTCGCGCTTGCATTAAACAGCTGTTACCCATGGTTTTGCCGTCGGCAAGCTCGTGCGTGCGCATGGGCTCGTTAAATTTCCGCTTGCTTTCGCGCCCGAGCATAAATTTAGCGCCCGTAAGCGGGGCTAAAATGCTGTCGCCCGAGCAGTCGGCGTAATATTTTGCTTTTATTTTAAAAAGCGTTTGCGTCGTGGTTTGGTACGCCGTAACCGACTGAATAACTTCGTTTTGCGTTTCAGCGTCAAAGCAAGTGCAGTTTAAAAGCGGAACAATATTTTTTTCGTTTTGCACCTTTCCGTAAAGCAAGGCGTTCCACAAATTGTAATTTTTTGTGGGGTTATAAAAATAGTTTTCAAGGTTGATTTCTTCGGATAAGCCCGTTTCGCGGTAGATATAATTTTGCACGCCGCAAATCCACATGCGGATTTCGCCCGAGGCGTTTCCGCCGTAAACGGGGCGTTCGTGAACGAGCGTAACTTTTAAGCCGAGCCGCGCCGCCGTGATAGCCGCGTTAACGCCCGCCATTCCTCCGCCTATCACGCAAAGGTCGGTTTTAATTAATTTCGTTTTAAGAGCCATAAAATTTTGCCAATATCGCCGTTTAATATTGACATCTCCTTTTTTTTAAGATATACTTATTTTAACACAAAACTAAGCGTTACGTTATTAATTTTGTCGTTAAATATAATAATTTTGTCTAAACTAATATAAGCGCGCGTTTAAGCGAGCGCATATATGGGCGCGGGCGGCAGGAGGGCGTGTGGGCGATATTTTAGCAATCAAAAATTACGTATTGTTTTTAAAGCGAGAGTTAAAGCTTAACGTTTCGCTTCATTCGTGCGACTCGAATTTGATATTAAAAAGCGAGTTGTTGGTTTTCAACGTGCACGAAAACCCTTATTGCGTATACGTAAAAAGTCGCCTCGGCGCGCATAATCATTGCGTAAAAAAGCAAGAAGCAGTAGCTCGAAAGTGCCAAAGCGGCAGTTTCTGCGGCACGTGTTGGGCGGGCGTTAAAGAATACGTATACCCCGTTATGCACGAAAAACGCGTTGTAGGTTTTATTTGCGTAAGCGGATTTGCAAGCGAAAACGGTGGCGAATATCAAGCGCGCGCGGCAAAAAAATACGGCTTAAATTTAGCGGTTTTGAAAGAAAATTATAAGCTGCTAAAAACGCAAATGCCCAATAAAGCTTACGTGGATACGCTTATATATCCGCTTTGCGATATGCTCGAGCTCGCGCATATACGGGCGGAGGCGCTAGGACAAAACGAGGGCGATACTTTTATTAAACAAGTCGTTCGCTATATAAAAAAGAATTACACCAAAAATATCACTTCGGAATCGCTTTGCCAAGAGTTTAATTGTAGCCGCTCGCATTTATCTAAAGTTTTTAACGCCGAAATGAAAACCACTTTGCCCGAATATATCACCGAGCTTAGAATAGAGCTTGCAAAAAACTTGCTAAAAAACTCTAAGCTGGATATTTGCGAGGTAGCTTTGTCCGCCGGGTTTAATCAACCTTATTACTTTACCGCGATTTTTAAAAAACGTACGGGCGTAGCCCCATCGGTTTACAGAAAGCAAGCCGACTAAAATACGATAAAAAACGACGAAAACCCACGAGAGAACCGATAAAAAACGAAAAAAACAACAAAAAAAGCGCTTGCGGCGTTTCGATTAACGGTCGCGGCGCTTTTAATATGATTTTTGCGGCTTTCGCTATTTACGTTATTTACGGA
>CAYZWD010000007.1:0-15913 GCA_964482115.1 uncultured Acidiphilium sp.
GTTTTACGCTCCTCCTCGGCGGGTGTTTTACGCCCCTCCGCGAAGGGTGGTTTACGCCCCTCCGCGAAGGGTGGTTTACGCCACTCTGCGAAGGGTGTTAAACAAACGAATAAAACGGGTTTTAAAAATTATTTTTTTAATTTTAAAAAAAACCGTTTTTTGTTTGACAAGTTTATACCGTTTTGTATAATTATTGTAACACGTGCGTCGTAACACGTGCGTGCGCACAGGCAAGCCGCCCCGCCGCGAAGCGACTTAAAGGCAACCGAACGAGCGACTTGAAAAAGTAACCCGACGAGCAACTAAGCACGTAACTTAAAACAACCCAAAAAAAACAAAAAATTCAAAAAACAAATAAAATAAAAAATGCGAAGATTGCCATAAATTTTTTTGGCAGTCGAAGCGAGGCGACTTATGACTAACGCTAAAGCCAAACCTAAGCCCGAAAGTAAATTGTTTTTAGACGAACTAAACCGCATTCCGGATTACGACGGGGTGTTCAGAGACAGCGCGAAAAAAGGGGGTAACGGCAAGGGCGTATTGTTCGGTTTTTTAAAGCCGAATATAGGCAAGATCATAGTCGCCTTTATTTTTGACTTAATTAAAACTTCGCCGGTATGGATAGTGCCTATTTTAACCTCCGCCGTAATCGACGAGGTTGCCTCCGGCAGCGTTAACGTAAACAGGCTGACGATATACGCTATTATAATGTTCGTTTCGATAGCGCAAAACGTGCTTACTCACGTGATTTTCGCGCGCATTACGGACGGAATTTTGCGTACAACCGGCGCGGGCGTGCGCGACACCGTGGTTAGAAAGTTGCAAAGGCTTTCTATAACCTATCATCGCGAAATCGAAAGCGGCAAATTGCAATCGAAATTTATGCGCGATACCGAAAGCGTCGATCAATATTTGCGTATGCTGTTTTACTCGTTCGTTCCGGCGATTTTTTCGCTGATTATAAACACGGGAATTACGCTTTATAAAAGCCCGATAGTAGCGCTGTTTTTCGCGCTGGTTGTGCCCGCAAACGTAGTGCTCGTAAGGCTTTTCGGCAAACCGATTGCCAAAAATTACCGCAATCTTCGCCACGATAACGAAAATTTATCCGCCAAGCTTACGCAAATGCTCGAAATGATTCAGGTTACCAAGGCGCACGGGCTTGAAAACGAAGAAATCGAAAAGCTAGAGGCAGACATTAAAAAAGTAACCCGCAGCGGGCTTGCCGCCGATAGAGCGGGGGCGTATTTCGGCTCGTGGGCGTGGGTTATCGCCCAAGCTTTCAACGCGCTGTGCTTGTTTTTCTGCGTAATTATGGCAATAAACGGCGTGCCCGGGTTTACGGCGGGTTCTATTATGCTTTATCAATCGCTATTTTCGCAAGTGAACGGCAACGTGCAAAGCGTTATAAACGCATTTCCGCAAATAGCTTCGGGCAAAGAGGCGCTCCGCTCGCTTTCTGAAATTATGGATAGCGACGATATAGAAGATTCTAAGGGCAAGCGCGGTTTGCCGTGGCTTAACGGCGATATAGAATTCGACCGCGTGTGTTACAGATACCCCGATAAAAACGAGGATATGATAAAGGACTTTTGCCTTAGCGTAAAATCGGGCGAATGCATTGCCGTGGTAGGCGCTTCGGGTTCGGGTAAGTCTACCGTAATGAATATGATAATAGGCTTTTTAAAACCGACCGGCGGCGAGCTTAAAATAGACGGGCAAAACATTTGCGATTTAGATTTATCAGCTTATAGGGCGCATTTATCGGTAGTTCCGCAAAACAGCGTGCTGTTCGAGGGCTCTATCGCCGAAAATATTACTTACGGTTTAAAGCATTTTTCTAACGAGGCTTTGCAAAACGCCGTCGAGCGCGCTAACGTTAACGAGTTCGTTAAAGACTTGCCGGACGGTTTAAACACCAACGTGGGCGAGCATGGCGGCAAACTTTCGGGCGGGCAAAAACAGCGCATAGCCATAGCCCGCGCGCTTATTCGCGATCCGCGCGTTTTGATACTAGACGAGGCTACCTCCGCGCTCGATAACGTTTCCGAATACCACGTGCAAAAAGCAATTGAAAGCGTTATTCAGGGCAGAACCACCTTTATAGTCGCTCATAGGCTTTCTACTATTCGCCACGCCAACCGAATCGTGTGCATGGAAAACGGAAAAATCGTAGAAATAGGCACTTACGAAGAGCTTATGGAGCTTAAAGGTAAGTTTTACGAGCTTAAAAAACTTTCTGAATTTCAAGCCGAAAACGAAGATTCAAATTAAAAGCATTCGGATAAAAGGCAAAATTTTACGCGCGCCGCTTGCGCTTTTGCAAAAACGTACGCGCACCGCTTGCGCAGGCGGCATAAAAAACGCGCGTTCTGCGGGCGTTGAATTATGCACGAATTGCATATAATCGTAAAGCAAAGTCGAAGAATAGCCGCGTAAAAGGGCTTGACAATCGGCTTTGCTTTTGTTATACTAAAAAGAGTGGTAGAAAGCCTTTCGGCGGGCGTGCGCGCAATTTTTTTCGGCGCGCCTTGCCGACTACAGAGGTCGTTATGATTGAAGAAGTAATAAGCGAAATATTAGCAGCCGAACAGACGGCTGAAAAAATCAAAACCGAGGCGGAAGAAAAGTCGTCGGCTTTGGCGCTCGACGCCGAAAAACGTGCGCAAGACGTTAAAAACGCCACCGCCGCTAAGGTCAAAGCGCGCAAAATCTTGCGCCAAGCCGCGGCTGAAAAGGCGGCGGAAGATGCGTATTTATCGGTAGTCGCGCAAAGCAAACTCGAGGCGGAGCGCTTAACCGAAGAGTCGGGCGAAAAAATCAACGCCGCGGGCGAAAAAATTTATCGGAGAATTATCGATGGCGATTGCTAAGATGCTTAAAATGAAGCTCGTAGGCGTTGCCGAAGAGCAAGACGCGCTTTTAAACGCGTTGCATAAAACGGGCGCCGTAGAGCTTAAAGAGTGCGAGCCGATGTTCGAAGGTAAAAAAGTGCCCTCGGATTTAAGCGAGGTTTCGCCTAAGCGCGGCGTTTGCGAAAACGCGTTAAATATTATTACTCGGTTTGCGAAAAAGCGCGGAATAGCCGTCGAAGCGGACGGGTTCGGCGTTAGTTACGAAGAGTTTACGGGCGTCGGTTCGCGCGCGGATAAAATATTAGCCGAGGCTGAAAAAGCGCTTAAGCTTTTCGACGAATATAACGAGCTTGGCGCAAAAATAGTCGCTTTAAAAAACGAAAAAGCGGGCTACGAGGCGTATTTGCCGCTAAAAAGCAAGTTTTCAGACTATAAAAGCACGCAAAAAACCCGTTCGCGGTTAGGCGTTTTAGATAATCGCGGGTATTCTAAGCTGTGCGCTAGCCTTGCCGAGGACGGTGCGCCGCTTATGGCTGCGATTAACGAGGGGGGCGACAAGCACGTTATACTTTCCGTAATTTATCACGTGCAATACGAAAAACAGTGCGAACAGCTTTTAAGCGCGGCGGGCTTTTCCGCTTGCGCCTACACGGGTGATTTTACGGCTAGCGAAAAGATTGAAAAAATAGCCCTAGAGCTTAGCGCGGCTAAAAACGCGCGTGAGGAAACGGAGCTTAAAATTTGCGAACTTAACGACTGCGTGCGCGACCTTAAACTGCTATCCGACTATTACGGTTTTTGTGAAGAAAAGCTTGCCGCCGCAAGCGGATTTTTGCGCACCGGCACGGCGTTTTTGTTAGAAGCTTACGTTCCGGAAGAAAAAAAATCCGAAGTTTTAAGCGCTTTAAGCGAAGTAACGCGCGCGTGCTACACCGAATTTACCGAAATAAAAGAGGGCGAGTTCGCGCCCACGCTTATGCGCAATAAAAAGGTTAGTTCGCAGTTCGAGTTCGTTACCAACCTTTACTCTCCGCCCAAGTATTTATCGCTAGATCCTAACGGCGTTATGGGTTTGTTTTTCGCCGTATTTTTGGGCTTTATCAATGCGGACGTAGGTTACGGCTTGCTTATGATAATAGGCGGTTTTTTATTCGCCGCAAAGCAAAAACAAAAACAAGGCTCCATGGCTAAGCTCGCGCGGGTTTTGGCTTACAGCGGCGTGTTTACCGTAATTTTCGGTTTTTTGGTAGACAGCTTGTTCGGTATTGCTTTCATGCGCGGTTTGGGCTGGATATCTAAACCGATTTTGCCCGATCCTATAAACGATTTTTCGTCGCTCGCGGGGATACAAATACCCACTATGCTGCTTATAAGTTTAGGCATGGGCGTGGTTCACATTATGGTCGGTTTGTTCCTTGCGGCTTTGGTGCATTTTCAGCACGGCAGAGTGTGGGACGGTATTTTCGACGGAATAGTGTGGGATATAATGCTTGCGGGTCTGATAGTAGCCGTTTTGGGAATGATAGGCGTTTTAGGCGAGGCGGCAATCACCGCGGGCGCGATTGCAGCGGTGGCTGCGGTAGTCGTAGGCGCGCTTACGGCCGGCAGGCATCAACGCGGTTTCGGCAAGTTTTCAAAGGGATTCGGCGCCGTTTATGGGCTTATAAATTATCTTTCGGATATTTTGAGTTACGCAAGGCTTTACGGACTAATGCTTTCGGGCGCGCAAATCGCGTCTATCGTTTCTAACAGCTTAGCCGTGCCTATGCTTACCGCTCCGGGTGGCGTCGGCGGAGTTATCGCTTGCGCGCTTATAATGCTTGCGGGGCACGCTTTCAATATCGCTATGGGGCTTTTAGGCGCGTTTATTCATGACGCACGGCTGCAATACGTTGAATTCTTCTCGCGCTTTTACGAGGGCGAAGGCGAGTTGTTTACGCCTATGGGCACTAAGTTTTCGCACGTTTACTTAGACTAACGTTTATTTAAATTAACGCTTACACGAATTAGAATAAGCGTTCGTTCATATTAAAAAAAACGCAAAGGCAATAAGCCCTATATCGGGCTAAAAATAAAAAAATTAAATGAGGCTAACGCCTCGGAGGAAAAAAGTTATGACAGGAACAGTTATTGCAATTTTAAGCTTGGCGCTTTGCATGATTTGCTGCGGCATAGGCAGCGCCATCGGTTTGTACAAAGCGGGCTCTGCCGCCGCCGGCGCTATTGCCGACGACGAGAAAAAGTTCTCTAAGGTTTTCGTTATCGCGGTATTGCCCGCAACCCAAGGTTTATACGGATTCGTTATAACCATAATCGGGTTAGGCAGCGTTAGCCTCGGAATGGAAGTAAGCGAGGGCTTAGCCGTTTTGGGCGCGACGTTACCTATGACTATCGTAGGTTTGGCTTCGGCTATATTCCAAGGTCTTACCGCGGTAAGCTCTATAGCGTCTATCGCCAAAAACGATAACGCGGGCGCTAAAATGATGCTTTTCCCCGCGATGGTAGAAACTTACGCTATTTTGGCGTTGGTTATAACCATAATGCTTTTGGGCACGATAGGCTAAAACGTAAGGCCGTAAAAATTTAAAGTTTAAAAAGTTTAAATAGTTTAAAAAGTTTAAATAGTTTAAAAAGTTTACGGCAAGCGCGCTGAATTTGCTTTAAATTATGCGTTGAATTTTGCGCAAGGCTGTAAAAAAACGTAACGAAAATGAACGAAAAAGACACAATAATACAAAAAATAATATCCGACGCGCAAGACCGCGCCGAAAAAGTCGTTTCAGACGCAACCGAAAAAGCGCAAGCCGTGTGGGCGGTTGCGCAAAGCGAAAGCGAAAAAACGCTTAACGCGTGCGAAAAGGAATGCGACGTTTTCGAGCGCGAGCTTATCGAGCGCAAAAAAACGCTCGCGCGGTTAGACGGGCGTAAAATAGTTTTAAACGCCAAGCAAAACGTGGTTAATTCGGCTTTTGCTAGGGCTGAAAAATTGCTTTGCGAAATGCCGGAAGATAAGCAGCTTAAATACGTTGCCGCTCGGCTTGAAAAATACGCAAAGCAAGGCGATAAGGTCGTTTTGGCAAAAAGCTCGCCCCTTTCGCGCGAAAGCGTTGAAGATTTAGCCGTGGCTAAGGAGCTTTTGTTAAAAGTAACCAAAAACGGCGATTTTAAGGGCGGATTTATACTTTCGGGCGAGGTTAGCGACTTCGATTTTACTTTTGAATCAGCCGTAAAAAGCTTTGCCGAAAGCTATTCGGGCGAAATCGCTCGCGAAATTTTAAATTGATTTTTAATTAAAATGGCACAGGTTCAACGAAAAAATTCAACCTTCGTGGCGGCGCTTTGCCGCGCGGGGGAGGGTAAGCTTGCGGGCGCGGCGCGGTTCAAGCGCATGGCAGAAAGCGCGTCGCTCGAAGAGGCGGTCAGCATTTTAAAAGAATGCGGCTTCGGTGGCGGCGATAACTTTTCGGCAAGCGAATATCAAAAAATAATCGCGGCGGAAGAGGGTGCTTTCGTGCAGTTTATAAAGCAAAACGCGCCGAACGCCGCGTGCGAGGCGTATTATCTTATACCTTACGATTTCCGTAACGCGGAAGCTTTGGTAAAAAGCCTATCGCTCGGGTTAGAGCCGCAAAAATATTCGTGCGCGGAGGGTAAATTTACCGTAGCGCAGCTTACCGATTATATTTCGAGCGGCAAAGATTGCGGGCTTTACGCCGAGCTTAAAGCGGCTATAGATAACGCGCTTAGCGAATTTAAAAGCGGCGCGCCTAGCGGAATGCGCGTAAACGCAGAGTTTATAAAAGCAAAATACGCAACCCTTGCAAGGTTTGCAGGTCGCGCTTTTTTTGCAAAACCCGTCGAGCGAGAAATAATCGCGGCGGATATATCCGCGTGTTTGCGCTCCGATAACGAAGAAACGGCTAAGCTTATGCTTATAACCGCAAAAATAGGCAAAAAAACGGTTGGTTTAACAACCGAACAAGTTACCGCTTTGGTTGAAAAAAACGAGGCGAAAGTAAAAAAAGCTTTCGACGGTAGCGAATATAAGCAACTTGCTTTAAAAGCTACGGCGCAAAGCGTAAGCGCTTTACCGTTAACCGATTTAGAACGCGAAAGCTACGGTTTCGAGGTGAGTTTTTTAAACGATAAAAAGTATTCGGAACTTTCGGACGAGTTTATATTTTCGCTGTATTGCAGCCGCCGCAAAAACGAAATTTATTGCGCTCGGCTATGCTTAACGGCAAAAGCCAACGGCGTAAACTCTAACGAAATTTTAAAACGGCTTATCACCGTTTAAAAAACGCAAAAGTGCGGCTATAAGCCCGTTAACGGCACTTTCGTTCGGTTTTTATTTGAGTTTATAGGCTTATAAAATCAGGCAAAAACGCGCGCTAACGGTGCGCGTAATGCTAGCGATACGCTAAGCGGTTGCGCGCGTGATAAATAAGCGCGATAAAAGCGGGGATAATTAAAGGAGAAGTTATGAACGGAAAAATGGCAATACTCGGCGAGGGCGACAGCGTGCTTGCCTTTAAAGCCGGCGGGGTAGACGCGTTCTACGCCCACTCGCGCGAGGAGGCAAAAGACGTATTGCGCGCGCTTGCCAAAGAATACGGCGTAATATTTATAACCGACGGGCTAGCCGCCGAAATGGACGACTTGCTTAAAAAATTTGAAAAAACTCCTTATCCCGTAATCGTTCCCGTACCTTCGGGCGCGGGGGCTAACGGATACGCCACGGGCAAGCTTAAAGAGCGCATGGAAAAAGCGCTCGGAGTAGACATATTGTTTAACAAAGAGGAAAAATAAATGCAACAAACGCAAGGCACAGTTAATATCGAACCCCAAAACGCGGGTAAAACGAGCGCGGTTAACGCGGGCAGAATAATTAAGGTGGCAGGTCCGCTTATAGTAGCCGAAAACATGGCGGATTGCAAGCTTTTCGACGTAGTAAAAGTAGGCGAAAAGGCGTTAATCGGCGAAATAATAGAGCTACGCGGCGATAAAGCCTCTATTCAAGTATACGAAGAAACCTCGCTGCTAGCCGTCGGAGATAAGGTAATAACCACGGGCGAACCGCTGTCGGTGGAATTAGCCCCCGGTCTTATAGAGGGAATATTCGACGGCATACAGCGTCCGCTTGCCGAAATAGTTAAAAAATACGGCGACAGAATAAGCCGCGGCATTCAAGTTAACAATTTAAGCCGCGATAAAAAGTGGCAATTTAACGCTACCGCCGCCGTGGGTGACGAGGTTGCCGCGGGCGACGAGTTAGGTTTCGTGAACGAAACGCCCGTCGTAAGGCACAAAATCATGGTGCCGTTCGGCGTTAGCGGCAAAATAAAAAGCATAAAATCGGGCGAATTTACCATAACCGAGCAAATTGCCGAAATCGAAGATAAAAACGGGCAAATTATTCCCGTTGCAATGCTCAGAAAGTGGCCGGTAAGAAAGGCTCGCCCTTACGCCGAAAAAATGCCGCCGGACATGCCTATGGTAACGGGGCAAAGGGTTATAGACACGCTGTTCCCCGTGGCTAAGGGCGGGTGCGCGGCGGTACCCGGTCCGTTCGGTAGCGGCAAAACGGTGGTTCAGCACCAACTAGCCAAGTGGGCGGACGCCGAAATTATAGTCTACGTAGGCTGCGGAGAGCGCGGCAACGAAATGACGGACGTTTTAAACGAATTCCCCGAGCTTAAAGATCCTAAGTCGGGCGAGCCGCTTATGAAAAGAACGGTGCTTATAGCGAACACTTCGGATATGCCGGTTGCCGCAAGAGAGGCTTCCATTTACACGGGCATAACTATAGCCGAATATTTTAGAGATATGGGGTATAACGTGGCTATAATGGCAGATTCTACTTCGCGTTGGGCGGAGGCATTGCGCGAAATGAGCGGCAGACTAGAAGAAATGCCCGGCGACGAAGGCTATCCCGCCTATTTATCTTCGCGCCTTGCCGAATTTTACGAGCGCGCCGGCATAGTCAAAGTGCTTGGCAAAGCCCGAAACGTTGGTTCTATAACCGCAATCGGCGCGGTTTCGCCCCCGGGCGGCGACCTTTCGGAACCCGTTTCGCAAGCCACGCTGCGCATAGTAAAAGTGTTCTGGGGGCTTTCGGCCTCACTCGCGTATAAAAGGCACTTCCCCGCGATAGATTGGCTTATAAGCTACTCGCTTTACGGCGACCGCCTAGGCGAATGGTTTAAAGAAAACGTTGCGCCCGATTACGTCGATTTACGCGCGTTTATGATGAAAATTTTACAAGAAGAGGCTGAGCTCGACGAAATAGTAAGGCTCGTCGGCGTAGACGCGCTTTCCTATAAAGACAGAATGACCATGGAAACGGCAAAAATCGTGCGTGAAGATTATTTGCACCAAAACGCTTTCCACGAGGTAGATACGTATACCTCTCTTCAAAAACAATACAAAATGCTCAAGCTTATTCACGAATTTTACGTTTTGGGTAACGCCGCAATCGAAAACTACGCGGAGCTGGACGATATTTTAAACAGCGCCGCTAAAGAAAAAATAGGTAGGGCTAAATACGTACCCGAAAGCGAGCTTGCCTCGCTAGACGAGCTTTTGCGCGATATGACCGCTGAGCTTAAAAAAATAGCACGGACGGGTGAAGCAGATGTATAAGGAATATAAAACGATTAAAGAGGTAGTAGGGCCGTTAATGCTCGTTGAGGGCGTTGAGGGCGTAGGCTATAACGAGCTGGTTGAAATAACTCAAAAAAACGGCGAAGTCCGCAAGGGTAAAGTGCTCGAGGTTAAAGACGATAAAGCCGTAGTTCAGTTATTCGAAAGCGCTCAAGGTTTAAAAATAAGCGACGCCAAGGCAAGGTTTTTGGGCAAAAGCATAGAGCTTGCGGTTTCGCCCGATATGCTGGGCAGGGTTTTCGACGGAATGGGCAACCCGCGTGACGGCGGCGCGCCCGTAATAGCCGATAAATATATGGACGTTAACGGCGAACCCATAAACCCCGCCGCGCGCGATTATCCCAACGAGTTTATTCAAACGGGAATTTCCGCTATAGACGGGCTTAACACCTTAGTCCGCGGGCAAAAACTGCCCGTGTTCAGCATGAGCGGTTTGCCGCATGCGGAACTTGCCGCGCAAATCGCCCGCCAAGCTATAGTTAAAAACAGCGACGCGCCCTTTGCCGTAGTTTTTGCTGCGATAGGTATTACCTACGAAGAAGCCGAGTATTTTATCAACGATTTTAGAAAAACCGGCGCAATCGAGCGCACGGTGCTATTTACGAATTTAGCAAGCGACCCCGCGGTAGAGCGTATTTCTACGCCCAGAATGGCGTTAACTTGCGCCGAATATTTGGCTTTCGAGCTAGGCATGCACGTGCTCGTTATAATGACGGATATTACCAACTACGCCGAGGCGCTGCGCGAAGTTTCCGCCGCAAGAAAAGAAGTTCCCGGTCGCCGCGGCTATCCCGGATATTTATATACGGACTTAGCCTCGCTTTACGAGCGCGCGGGCAGAATTAAAGGCAAAAGCGGCTCTATAACGCAAATTCCCGTGCTGACGATGCCCGAAGACGATAAAACGCACCCCATTCCCGACCTTACGGGGTATATTACCGAAGGGCAAATCATTCTTTCACGCGAGCTGTATAAAAAGAATATTATTCCGCCTATCGACGTGTTACCTTCGCTTTCGCGGTTGAAAGATAAAGGTATAGGCGACGGCAAAACGCGTGAAGACCACGCGGATACCATGAACCAATTGTTCGCCGCTTACGCGCACGGTAAAGAAAGCAAAGAACTTGCCGCAATTTTAGGCGATTCGGCTTTAACCGCGGTCGATAAACTTTACGCGGCTTTTGCCGAAGAGTTTGAAAAACGATACGTTTCGCAAGGGTTTAGCGCAAACCGCACTATCGAACAAACCCTCGATTTAGGTTGGAAGCTTTTAGGTATGCTGCCGCGCGCCGAACTTAAACGTATTAAAGAAAAGTATCTTGATAAATATTTGCCCGAGCAAAACTAATTTAAGGGCAAAAAAGGGCTAAAAAGCAAATGGCAATATAGCCAAACAAAAAGGGTAAAATGGCAAGAATTAACGTAAACCCCACCAGAATGGAGTTAAAAAAACTTAAAACGCGGCTAAAAACGGCAACGCGCGGGCATAAACTGCTTAAAGATAAGTCAGACGAAATGATTCGACGTTTTTCGGTTTTAATAAAGCGCAACAAAACCTTGCGCGACGAGGTCGAAAAAGAGCTGTCGTTCGTGCTTAAAGAGTTCGCTTTGGCAAAGGCGCTAATGCCCGCGGCAGACTTAGAAAGCGCGTTTATGCTACCTTCTTCGTCGCTAGAGTTAAACTTGGGCACGACGTCAATTATGAACGTAGCCGTGCCCCAAATTACCGTTACCGAAAAAAGCGGCGGGGCTTATCCTTACGCGTTTACGGGCGTTACTAGCGAGGCGGATTATTCCGTTCGCAAAATAGCGGGGGTATTAAAGCGCTTGGCGGAGCTTGCTGAAGTCGAAAAACAAGTGGCGATGCTTGCCGACGAAATCGAAAAGAACAAGCGCCGCGTTAACGCGCTCGAATACGTTATGATTCCTCAGCTAGAAGAAACCATTCGCTATATATCTTCTAAGCTCGACGAAAACGAACGTGCCGCAACCACGCGGCTTATGAAAGTGAAGTCTATGATAGCCGACCGCACGTAATCGTTGATTATCTGACTTTTGCGTAGTGGTTTTTAACGGTATGCCGAGCGAGTTTTGCTTGCAAGCCGAACTGCGTTAGCAGCGCGGCACTTAGTCGCTTCTCGGCTTATATATCAAGGTAAACTAAAAAGCCTTTTCGCAATTCGCGGAAAGGCTTTTTAAAAACTAATTTTTAACCGTTAAAACTAATTTAAACTATTTAATTTCTTCGCTTTTTATAAGCACGTAGCCTTTTTTGCCGTGGCGGTCGAATAACCCTTTATCAACCAAAACGTAGCCTATAACGAACAATAAAATAGCTCCGGCAATAATCGCTACGGCTAAAAGCATAAAGTCGCTGTTGCCTTCTTTTGCCTCCGCCCACATATAGTTAAGCGCCTCTAGCTTATCGTTATTCAAATGCCCCATAACGGTGCAGCGCGTAACGGTGCTTAAATCGGGGTATTGTGCCGAAAACTGCCTGCCTAGCGTATCCGTATAAACCACTAACGGCTCGTTGAATAAGTGGCTTAAATCGACCTTGAAAAGCTCGGTTTTTTCGCCGTCGTCCGATAAAACGGAATAACGGGTTTCGCCGTTTATAACCTCGGTAGCAAGCTCGCAGGTCGCTTTTTCATAAACCGTTTCGTCGGTGGTTTCGTCGTAATTTTCAACGTAATATTCAACCACGCCGTCGGTAGCGGTTTCGCGGAACAAGCCGTAAGTTTGCATAACGTATTCGCATACCTCTTCGGTCGCGATAGAAGTGGTGTAGCCTATAAAATCCATATTTAAAACGGCGTTTTCGGGCGTTTGAATATAGTCTATAAAAGCTTGAGCAAGTTCAACGTCCGCACCCTTCGGCATAACCCATCCGTCAAAGAAAATGTTGCTGCCTTCTTTGGGTACGCAATAGTTAAGCTCGGCGGTGTTATCGCCAACTTCTTCTTCGTCTTCGGCAAAATCCATGGCGTAAACCGCGTCGCCGCTCCAAGCAAAGTTTATCCAAATTTTGCCGGCTGCCATATCTTTTTTGCCGCTGTCAACCTCGTAGCCGTAAAGTAAATTTTTAAGGTTTTTTAAATCTTTACCCGCGGCTGAAAGCGACGTTTCGTCGACTCTGTTAAAAATTTCGGTAATTTTTTCGTTATATTCGCTTGCGGTAAGCTCGTCGCGCTCTAACTTATCGGCAAGGTCTAAAAGCTCTGCCGAATAAACGTTGCCTAGTGCTAAAACGTAGCTGTCACGCACGCTGTCTTTAATGGTGCTTTTGTTTTTATAATCGGAGTTCCACACCGCCGACCAGTGTTCGATGTCGCTAAGCTCAACGTATTCGGGGTTGTAAACGTAGCCCATCGTGCCCCACATATAGCAGCAAGCGTAATCGTAAACGCTTTCGCCGTTAACCGAAAGCGACTTAAAAAAGTTCTCTATATAGTGCGAAACGCCGGCGTCGTAGGCTTCAACGCCTTTTTTTGGCGCGCCGTCTATGACCACTTTGCTTTCGAGCGTTCTATCAAGCTTTTCGAGCATGCCTTCGTCTATCATCTTCATTATCATGTATTCAGACGGACATACTAAGTCGTAATTAGGGTTTAGTTTAAGTTCGGAATACATATTTTCGCAAGTGCCTTGGGTTGAATATTCAACTCGAACTTTTTCGCCCGTCGTTTGGTAGTAGTATTCTTCGAAATTGCGAATAAGCGCGGGCTTGGGGCTAGAACTTGCTTCGCTATCCCAAATGTAATCTTCCCAGCTCATAACCTTTAAAACGCGCTCTGCCGCGTGCGCGGGTTTCGGGGCTAGGGTAGAGGTGGGCAAACTTGTTAAAAGTAACGCCGCGGCTGCAAAAATAGCCGCCGTTTTTAATTTTTTCATGCCGTCCTCCGTTATTTAGAATTTTCGTTTTTCTTGTTAGCGCGCACATTCATAACCACTACTACGGTTATCATAACCACGAAAATTATGGTTGATAGCGCGCGCAATGCGGGCACGGATGTGTTCGCGCCGCCTTTAGCGTATGCGTTGTAAGTGTAGGTCGAAATAGTGTCTATATCGTTGGGCTTGGTGAAGGTGGTAACGATATAATCGTCTAACGACATGGTTACCGCTAGCAAAAAGCCTGAAAAAATACCGGGCATTATTTCGGGAATTATAATTGAAAACAAAGCTTTCGTGGGGCTTGCGCCGAGGTCTAAACCCGCCTCGTAAAGGTTGGGGTTAAGCTGCTTTAGCTTAGGCAAAACGTTTAAAAACACGAAAGGAAATCCTAGCGCCACGTGCGCTATTATAAGCGAAGCCCACGTTCGGGGAAAGCCGAACATTGCAAAAACCAACGCGAGCGAAAGCCCGGTTACTATTTCCGCGTTAATAACGTTAATTTGCGTTGCGGCGTTAAGCGCTCGTTGCGTGCGCTTTTTCGAATAGAAACAGCCTATAGCGCCCATCGTGCCTAAAATCGTAGAAATAGTTGCGGACGAAAAAGCAATTATAAAAGTGTAAAGCACTGCGTTTAATATTTTTTGGTTAGAAAACAGCATTTTATAAAGGCTGAAGTTCCATTCGTGCGACCAAGTGCCTATTTCTTTAGATGCGTTAAAACTGTAAATTACGAGTAAAATTATAGGTGCGTATAAAAACGCCAAAACCAGGTAAACGTACCCGCGCTGAAAAAACTTTTTTACCATAAACCGCTACCTCTCGCCTGATTATCGTTATCGGTAAATTTTCCGCTTATAAGCATTGTTGCGAAAATAAAAATTAAAAGCACTAAGGCTATTGCAGAACCCGCGTTCCAGCTGCCCGCCTCGCCCGAGTTAAATCGGTTTTCAATAAGTTTGCCAATAATGGTAACTTTGCTGTTGCCTAGCGTATCCGAAATAACGTAGCTGGTCGTGGTCGGTAAAAATACCATAGTTACGGCGCTTACTATGCCGGGCATCGAAAGGGGTAGGGTGGTTTTTAAAAAGGTATAAGCGGGGCGCGCGCCTAAATCGTAAGAAGCCTCTTTTACGCTTTTATCCATTTTTAAAAGCACCGTGTATATGGGGAGTATGGTAACGGGCAAATAGTCGTAAACCATACCTATAAGCGTATTAACGTAGCTTAAATCGCCGCTTTTATAAAAACCTAAAAGGTATAACAGTTCTTTCATGGCGGCGGTGCGCAAAACGAAGTTTATCCACATCGGTAAAATGAACAAAAGCAACAAAACGCCGTTTTTGTTAAGCGAACTGTTCGCTAAAATATACGCCGCGGGGTATGCTATAAGCAAGCAAAGCGTAGTGGTTAAAAACGCCAAACCTAAGCTTCTTAACAGCACGGTAACGTTGGTTTTGCTCTTGAAAAAACTAATAAAGTTTTGAAACGTTAAAACGCCGTTAGAATCGGTAAAAGCGTAATAAATAATCAAAAGCAACGGGAATACCACGAAAACGAGCAAGAATAGCGCGTATGGTATACCCAAGTTCTTGCGCGAAAATTTAAGTGCCGTCATTTTTCGTCTACCGCCTTTAATTTAAGCTTGATTTTATCGCTAGGAATTTTAACGCTTACTTTATCGTTTTCGTTCCACGCGTATTCGGTATCTATAACGAAGTCCTCTTCTTCTTCGGGGGTGCGAACTATAATTTGATAGTGGTCGCCTTTATAAATAATAGAAACTATTTCCCCGTGCGAATCGCCGTCCGTTTCGTTGTCTATAACTTCTATGTCGGTAAGCCCTACGTCAACCTTAACGGGTACGTCGGTGAGGTCTATCTTTCTGCCGTCGGCGGTTATAAGGTAGCCTTCTTCGTCTAAATGCGAGCCTTCGTAAAGCTGGGTAACGTCGCATTCGAATTCGCCCTCGGCAAAACAAACGGTATTGCGCTTGGTAATATAGCCGTCGTAAACGTTAGAAAGCACGGTTTTTTTCATTATATGAATATCGTTGGGTTTAATAATAACGCTGGCGCGCTCGCCGGCTTTGCGTTCTTGCGTGTCTTGAATGGTTATTTCGTTATTGCCGATCGTCATAGCCATTTCGTAATGCACACCCTTGAATATGCTGGAGGTTATAACGCCGTTTACCTGACCTAACCCTTCGTCTACCAAGAAAACGTCTTCGGGGCGCACTACTACGTCGACCTTTTCGTTAAGCTCGAAGCCTTCGTCTACCATATCGAAAACGCGGTTTAAAAAGCGAACCTTTTTATCGCCCGCAATCGTGCCCGAAAAAATGTTGCTGTCGCCTATAAAGTCTGCAACGAAAGCGGTTTTGGGCTCGTTGTAAATATCGGTGGGCGTACCTATTTGCTGAATAGCGCCGTCGTTCATAACCACTATGGTGTCGCTCATAGTAAGCGCTTCTTCTTGGTCGTGAGTAACGTAAATAAAGG